>DASXVU010000008.1 GCA_036504055.1 Methanomassiliicoccales archaeon
CAACGAGTCGGTTGAATACCACCCGGAGTTCGGTGGCTCATCCGTCCAGTGCTGGCTCGGAGTCATAGGGTACGAAGCGGCCTTGATGAACACCTCGAAGCAGCTGAAGCAGGACAAGGTCCTCAGGGACTTGTACGCCGCTTGTGACTCATACAGGAGCCCAGAAGGCTTCTGCCTGAGGTATGACAACGCCTACAAGATCGGTGAGGCAATTGTCGCAGAGGGAGAAAGCACCTACCTGAGATCAAGGGCAGCCGGTATCAAGGCAGCCGAGTTGATTTCGGAGTCCGCCAAGACCAAGAACGGCCTGAAGCTCTCGAAGCACGAGAGCGACATGCTGAACAAGGTCCTGACCGACTTGAAGGCCCTGCCGGACGAGGAAGCAAAGTTCGTCGACCAGTGCATGAAGGCCTACAAGGACGTCCAGGCGTTCAACCCGAAGAACTACGATCTATAAGCGCGTAGTGATATCCCTTCCAAACCTTTTCCAACCTTTTCCTTTCTTTTCTTGTTTTGTATGATTTCTATGAACGCAAAAGCCATCGATGGCAATTCGTGATCAGAGTAAAAGCTGAAAGAAGAAATAGAAAATAGTTTGGAAATAAGATTTATTTCCTTGATATCAGGAACCTGTACAGTTCTTTTTACACCATGGTCATTTCTTTGCTTTCCTCGTGCTCTGGAGGCCCTTGAACCTGAATACCTTTTCAGGGCATCCGCGTTCGCAGCGCAGACAGGCCGTACCGTTGCACAGATCGGAAGCCACCGTTATCTCCGGTTCTCCGCTCGCATTCTTTTCGACCGTCAATGCTTTCTCCGGGCAATTCTCAACGCACTTCATGCACGATATGCAACCGTCGAAGGTGCCTTTGAGCTTGGTCCCGATGTCAGTGAGGATCTTCAATCCCTTGGTGCCCAGAACCGGTATGTCACGCTGAACGATCTTGTACACATTCGCCTCACGGAACTTCTCTGGTAAAGGCTGGATGCCCATGCTCTGTATGAAGAAGTTGTATGACGAGAGCGGCATTCCTTCCTGCCAAAGGGCAAGCTCCTGGATATAGAGCGTCTCGAACACTTTGTCGGTGGCGAACATGATGTGGTTGGAACGGATGCTGTGGGCCATTTCCTGGAGCGTTTCCATCAGGTTCGGGTCCTTGACGATATCCGTAGCCATCGCCAGCGAGGTGTTGCCTACCTGGTAGATGTTCTTCGGGGTGGGCGGGATCAAGCCCACTCTCTGGGCTTTGAGAGCATCCACGTACGTTCCCGATGCTCCGCTCATGTACATGCTGTCCAAATCGTCGAATGTGATCCCTGCCTTCTCCAGCAGGGTGAAGTGACCTGCCCTCATGGCGCCGAACGCCTTTGCCGCCTCTTGGAAGTCATGGTCGTCAATGTATACCCCATCCTGAAGGTGCAGCTTGCCATCATCAGTCAGGATGTGGGGCGCCTTTATCAGGCCAGTGTCCAATCCAGTGGCGATAGCCGCGATCACTCCGGTACCAGTGACCCCCCTCGATTTTCCGTGCATGTTACCCTGTTCGACCACGTCTCCCGTGGTCGGGTCGACCTTGTCCCCATCGACCGGCATGAGCGTATCGTCCAAAACCTTGCAGCGCCAGTGACCTTCATAGTCGATATCGGAAATTGCACCAGGTGATGCCAACATACCGAAATGGATGGCCTGTCCTTCCATGGCCGGACCGGCAGCAGCGGAACCAGTGTATATCTCATCGCCGACTTTGAGCGCCATCTCGGCGTTGGTTCCGTAGTCGGTGACCAGGCACGGCTCCTTGCGATCAAGCAGCCCGGTCTTGAACATCATGGCGAGAGCATCCGCGCCTATCTCGTGGGCGATCGAAGGGGGAACGTAGACTTGTGCGTCGGGCCCTCCCAGTTCGATACCGAGCGCTTCCGAGGACATGATCCTGGCGTCACGCTTCTGAGGGGTCACGCCTTTGGATTTGAGCGACCTCTCTCCCACGAATGCCAGGTCTCGGAGCTCCATGTTCTGGAATATCGAAAGCTGAATGGGGTTGCCGCACACAGCCAGCCTTTCGACCTTCCTCAGGTCGATCTCAAGCAGTTTGATTAGGCTGTTGATCGTCTCGATCATCAATTCATTTGCGAGGTTCTGGTCCACTTCTATGCAGTAGGTCAGATGGTCCATCACATTCGCCCCTGGGACCGGATGCCTGACGGTCATAGCCGTCGAGATGATCTCTTGCTTGTCCAGATCCAATGCATGCACTCTTGTTCCGCTTGTGCCAACATCTATTGATATTCCGTACATGGGTTTCACTCCCCGTCCTCATGGCAATGATCGTGGTCCTCATGCTCCGCCACTTCAATGGCCATGACCTTCCTCAGGTCCCCGATTCGTTTCTCGATGATCTCCTCAACATGGTGATCATCAACTCCCACAACGGCGGCCATGACCTTGATTGTCCCGCCTGTGATCCGATCTGATTTGATCTCGTCGCCGATATCGATTCCGAGTTCGCTATCCACGATATTGAATCTAACGAATCCGTCATCTACGCGGGCGAAGGCCTTGACATGCCCGATCAACCCGCCTTTCCTCGATTCGACATCCTTGGCCACCGACATCAGGAATTGGCCCACCTCTTTTACGAACACGTCCTTCTTCATGTGGTCGGCCGTGAATGTCATCTCAGCACCGAACGTACCCGCCTCCGCAAGGCTCTTAGAGTCTTCGTCGTCGTTCACAGCGTAGCCTCCTTGGCGATCGTGTCTGCGATATCGTCAAGACCTCTCTCCTCTTTCGCGGAGATGTTCATGATCTGTCCCTTCGAGTTGAGGGATGAGACCAGGTCAGTTACCTCTTGCAGCGTGGCCTCATTGACCAGCTCTATCTTGTTGATAACGATCATGTCTTCGCCCTCGATCTGCCTGCGGAAGAAGAGCTCGCACTCTCTGTATATCTTTTGGGCCCTGAAAGCATCAACGATGACCATGCCATAGCTCTTGTCGGCGTGTATCATTGACCTACGCACTATGTCATTGATCTTGTTCGGCAGGGCAACGCCGGTCGGCTCGATGAAGATCACGTCGGGCTGGTACTCCTTGGCAATGGTCTGCAGCGTGTACATAAGGCTGCCCGAAAGGGAGCAGCATATGCAGCCCTCGGTCAGCTCAACGCTTCTGAGCCCATAGGCATCGATGACCGCTCCGTCCACACCGACCTCCCCGAGCTCGTTGACCACGACCGCCACTCGTTTCTTCTTTTCTCCCAATCTCTTCGCGAGCTTGATTAGCAGGGTGGTCTTCCCGCTGCCCAGGAAGCCCGATATCAGACAGACCATCATCGGCCAACAATCGTAAGGTGTCCATAAAAACCTTTGCTACCCAGCATGGAACTCCATGTGCTAATCCCACGCCATAGTTGATCAAGCCATGCTCACAAACAACTCACAGATCCATCAGAGATCGGAGTCCTCATCGCTGGGAATCTCTATATCGCGGGTCGAATCATAGATCGACGTTGCTGTCGATCTTCCCCTCATCCAGTTCCGGTTCCATCTGTTCGCCATTCTTCGAGACCCGGATGACCTTACCTACGTGTATGTTCATCAGGTCCTCGGCCGCGACCGTTCGTACGCCGGAGTTTTCCTCGATGAACGTCGCCTGCCGATCTGCCCCCTCGTGCACCAGCTTGGCTCCGAAGTGAGTAAGTATTATCATCTGCGGGCGCAGCATCTGGGCGATCTCCAGCGCATCTTCCGTGCAGATGTGGTTGGAAACACGTGACTTGAGCGGGCGGGTCAAACACAGGATGATTATGCGCGAACCGGCGTGTTGCCTTATCACCTCATAATCAAACTCGGTGTCGCTCATGTAGGAGACGGCTCCGTTCTGTGTCCCTAGGACAAATCCCACGCCCGATGGATCGCTGTGCCTGGTGGTGGTAACCTTGACCTCCATGGCACCGATGTTGAACTGGTCTCCGCCCTTTACCGATAGCACCTTCTCCGGGATGGAGCGGTGATAATTGGAAATTGCCGGACCGTGGCCCTCATATCCATCGAGCACGCTTTTCGAACCCACGACCAGACCTCTCTTTTTCAATCCTCCTCGCGTCATCCCCTCGACCAGGACCTCGGCATCAGAATAGTGGTCTGGGTGACAATGCGATATAAGAAGAGCATCGGTCTTGGCGGGGTCCAGGTGCAATCTGCTCATATTGTAGAGTGCGGTCGGTCCAGGATCTATGTGGACCTTTGCCACATCCTTGACATAGATACCACCTGTGGCTCGCACCTGGTAGATCGTGGCGAACCTTCCTCCGCCGGTGCCCAGGAACGTCAAGGTAGTCATGTAACCACAAAAATCCGATTCTTGCTCCCCCAGCCCTTCCGATTGCTTGAATCTTTCGGGTGATGCGTTGTTTTGTGAGGCCAACAAGGATTATCTATTCCGGAGAGGATAGCGAGTCGATCCGGATGTCGACGTTGATCAAGAATGCGCATATAGTGACCCAGAACGCGAAACGTGAGATCCTGAAAGGGGACATTCTTATCGACGGAGGGAAGATCGTAGCCATCGGAACAGTAAAAGATTCCGCTGACCAGGAGATCGAGGCGAACGGTGACGTTGTCATCCCCGGCCTGATCAACACCCATTCCCATGTCGCTATGGCGACAATGAGGGCTGTTGCCGACGATGTCACATTCCCGAACTTTCTTGACCGCGTGTTTGCGTTGGACTCGAAACGCACGGAAAAAGACATCAGGAGCGGGGCAGCCCTGGGATGCCTGGAGATGATCAGGTCAGGCACCACATCGTTCGTAGACCTTTACTATTCCGAGGACGTGATCGGCAAGGTGGTGGAGCAGGCCGGTCTACGAGGGCTGCTCTGCTGGGCAGTCCTGGACGTCGAATACACAACCCAGAAGGGCGTTCCTCTTGACAACTGCAAGAGGTTCTGTGAACAGTTCAAGGACAGCAAGAGAGTGATTCCAGGTATCGGACTGCAAGGAGTCTATGTGTGTTCCACCGAGACCTTCGTATCTTCGAATGAATATTCCAAGAGTTCTGGCAGGCGCATGACCTTCCATCTCTCGGAGACGCGAAAGGAGGTCTATGACCAAAAGAAGAAGGAGGGTCTGCGCCCGGCTGAATATCTGGCCAAGATCGGCGTGCTCAGTGAAAGGTGCATTGCCGCGCATTCGGCGTGGCTGACAATAAACGAGGTCAAGATACTGGGGAGGGAGAAGGTGTCCGTTTCCACCTGCCCCGTCTCCAACATGAAGCTCGCGACCGGGGGTGTCGCTCCGATCCCGGAGATGTTGCAGAACGATGTCAACGTGTCGATCGGCACCGATGGCTGCACTACTAACAACGGATTGGACATGTTTGGGGAAATGAAGACGCTCTCGCTGCTGCAGAAAGCCTCTCGATGGGACCCGACAGTGTTGCCTTCCCAGCAAGTACTGGATTTTGCCACGCTCGGTGGGGCGAAGGCACTCGGCCTTTCCGACATGATCGGTTCAATAGAGATCGGTAAGCGGGCCGACCTGGTCATCATGGATGGTAGGTCGCCTAGCCTCAGGCCGATGCTACCGAACAATATCGTTTCGAATCTGGTCTATTCCGCTGGCAGGGGAGACGTAAAAACAGTCCTCTGCGATGGAGAGATCGTGATGAAGGACCGAGTGGTTAAGAGCATCGACGAGGAAAGGGTCCTGGAGGAATCGGAAGGGGCGATCAGGACCCTTCTTACCTAGTGCAGATCAGCGATTCTACTACTGGACAAGGTATCGACTGAGTCACGATCTTCTTTGAAGAGAAAAGTGGTCCCGACTCCCAGATTTGAACTGGGGACCTGCTGATATCGGCGGCTAAGGAACCGGCAAGCCGGTATGCCCACTACAGTCAGCCGCTCAAGCCAGACTAAGCTAAGTCGGGATTCAGCAGAGTATTACGGAAATCATATTAAACATTTACCGCCCACGATGATATGCATCAGGGACTGGCGATAGTCCGGAGAGGTCGGTGAGAGGTCGCATCGATATCCAGGCAAAATGCTATGCACTTCCAATGCATTATGGATATCCAGATATCTGGATACGACAAATTTTGATTATAAGGACCTAAACTATAAATAGACTCAAAACCTTGACTTGTCTGACAAAAGAGGTCGAACAGACCTTCATTGTCTTAGGTGAGGGAAATTGGAGGAAGCAGATCTAGAAAAGGTGACTCTTCGACTTCCGGCCAGATATATCCGTGCGTTGGACTTTCTGGTTGAGGTCGATGATTTTCCATCTAGGTCCGAGGCCATAAGGGCTGCCATCAGAGACTTCGTCTATGCCAGGGTTGACCTGGTTTCGGACAAGTTGAAGAAGATGGAAGAGGCCGAAAAAACACTTGCCGAAATGGAAAGGTTTGAGGAGAAATACCTAAAGAAGTAGCCTTGTCAGAATGGGATGGGATGCATTCGAAGGGCTGATCACATTTACCTCCCCTTTTATTTTTTTCTTTATTCTATCAGACTCACTCCGTTCTTCAAAAGCATAGGAATGAACTGATCTAGAAATCAATGGAGGAAGAGGTTTCCGACGAGTCTGATCGAGACATCAGCCGATATAACCAAGGTCCTCTTTCTTTGGAGCTATCGGGGCTTCGATCTCCTTTAGTTTAGAGGTGATCGTCTCGATCTGTTCTGCCTTCTCCTCGAGTGCCTTGTAATCGACCTCGACCTTCAGGATCCCGGTCAAGATGCGTAGGACTGCCTCCGCCCCCTTGGGGTCCACGAAATAACCGGAGGTCTCCCCCATAAGGCAGACAGAACGCATCCCATATATCTTCCCCAGTCCCAGCAGCAGGCCGCTCGCTCCCACTATCCCGCTGCCCGGTTCGCCTTTGGAAAAGACAACACCTTTCTCTTTCATCTCCTCGACCAGCTCCTTGTCCGTAGCTGCACCCAGGACGCGAGGTTTTTCGAGCATCTTTCCGACCCCATACCCTCCCAGGGTGTAGATGCGTTTCACGCCCATGCCTTTCATGACCGTGAGCACATGGTCAGAGAGCTCGTATTGGCCTTCCGGAGACAATCCCTGGTAGTCACCGACCAATATGATGAGGTCGGGCCTTTCCCCCTCCCCCTTCACGTAGAACAGTTCGTTGTTGACCAGCCTGATCAGGCCATCGTCATCCACCAGGATCTGCGGCGGGAAGTATTTAGAATAGATGTCGGCGAACTTCGTAGCCTTGAGCTGCTCCACCAAATGCTCGGCTGCCAGTTTGCCCACATTGCCGACGCCGGGTAGGCCTTCGACGAGTATGGGCTCCTCCAATACCGGCATCTCAGTGACGATCATCTTGATGTTATCCATTTCAATCCCTCGATTGCTTGTTCAACATTCTTCTGTACTTGCCGTACTTGTCTTCCGGTGAGTACCTTGGCGGTATGGGCACGATGGTAGCCACGCCGCATTTCGGACATAAGTCGCGCAGCGAGTACTCATCACAATTGGGACATTTTCGCAGCGACGTCTTCATAGCAGTTCCTCTATGGGCTGAAGCTGAATGCGCGCTCCATCAATAAAATATTGCCTCTCGCCGAAGGACTTCACTTGTCCTCGCGGTGGAAGCTGCCTTCTCCGCCTGATTCCTTGACCATGGAGATCACGCTCGCGGTGATCACCTTCATCTCTTCCTCAGCGGATTTGTAGTCCGGCGCGGATAGCACTATGCGGTATTTCGGGGCACCGATGTACTG
>DASXVU010000009.1 GCA_036504055.1 Methanomassiliicoccales archaeon
GATGGCGCGAGCAGATGGAGGAGCGGCTGTACCGGAACTGGATGGCCAAGGAGAAGTTCCTGACCCTTTCCGATAAGACCCTCGATAGCGTCATCGACACGCTGTCGACGGCGGGCGTGGACAAGATGTCGGTGTTCAACATCCTCAAGGCCATCAAGGACAAGCACCCCGAGCTGGTCAAGGAGTTCGAGGACCTTATCTAAAACGTCTTACCAATAACCTTCTTCCTTTATTTTCTGACATCGGGCGTTTCTATTGTCACGCCAGGCACGCCGGTCCTGACCTTGATGGGATATCCTCCCTTGCTTCTGATCACCTCGGCCACCTGGTCCGGCCGGTCCGTGAGCGCCACCATGCTTCCCCCGCCACCGGCCCCGGTCAGCTTGGCCCCGTAGGACAGCGGGAGGGAGGCGTCGATCAGGTCGTCCAATGCCTGGCACGATACACCGAGGATCGCCAACAGCTTCTGGTCCCGGGTCATGAGCGAACCGAGCTTGACCGGATCGTTGTGACGGAGAGCCTCGCGACCTTCGATGGTCAATTGACCGATCTCCTCGATGACCTCGCGGGCGAACCGGCTCTTGTCCGCAAACCGCTTCACCTTGGCGACGAGCGGCCCGGTGGCCGCCGATATGCCGGTGAACCCGACCACCAGGTTCAGCTCCGGCACTTCGCAATGATGGATGTCCCAGTGCCTGGTGTCCTTGGCCAATTCCCATATGAAATCGTCGCCCTTGACATTGTTGACGAATATCCCTTTTCCATGCGCACTGGTCGATGTGTCGATCGGACTGGCCCGGCCTTGGACCAATGATTCGATCTCGAACGCGTTCCGGGCGACGTTCTTTACCTCAAGCTGCCCCTGCATCGCCTCTATGGCCCCCAAGGCTGCGACGGACACGGCCGCGGACGAGCCCAACCCAGAGCCCGACGGGAACTCCGACGTGGTCTCGATGGCCAGCGGACCGCCCTTCCAGAACATGCTGGTCGCTACCCCTACATAGGCATGGGTCCTCTCGTTCAAAGGATGTCCGTTGAGAGTGAACGAGTCCGACGGGGTGATGGAACAGAGCAGCCGCTGATCGATGGCCACCGCTATGGCCGGTTGGCCGAAGACCACTGCGTGCTCGCCCAGGAGGATGACCTTGCCCGGCGCCGATGCCACCACGCTCAACCCTTTGCCTTTCGACATGGACGCCTCCTCATCGGTGAATCCAGTAATAAGCATTGTCCGTAAGGCCAGGTAGAAAAATGAGAAGGGATTTTGGAAAGGAGTTTGTTCCTTCAGGCGATCCCGTAGCGCTTCGATGCCTCTTCCAGTGCCTCGTTGGGGGTCTTGCCCTTGAGGTCCTTGCGCTTGGCGTTCCACCATTTTTCCTCGAATTCCTCAAGCGCTGCCTGTAACTGCTCATCGTCCTCGAAGGTGTCGCCTTTCTCCTTGACGAAATCCTCCTTGAACTTGGCCAGCAGGTCGATGTTGTTCTCTTTGTTGACCACTGTGACGGATAGGAAGTCGTCGATGTTGTCCGCGACCACCTTAGCGTAATCCGAGGGTATGATGTCCATTACCAGGTCGAGTATGGCATTGCTGAGGGTGAGGAAAAGCATCTCGCGCTTGTTATCCTCGGGCATGTCCTCCTTGGCGATCACCTCGTTCAGGCTCTCATACCACACATCGCGCAGGACGTAGGATCTGGGTCCGTTCTTCTCGGAATAGTCATCGCCACCGCAGCACTCGCAGTGCTCCTCGTGCTCCTGCACCTGCTCCATGACCTCCTCTGCCACGGACTTCTCCTCCACCTTCTTGGCCGGCTTCTTGGCGGCGGCCTTCTTGGGGGCTGGCTTCTTTGCTGCTGGCTTGGTTACCTTCTTCTTTGATGATGTTGCTGCCAAATCGTTAACCTCCTCGATCTACACCGGGCCGCAGAACACGCCCCCGAACGAACGGACAGGACGTCTGGTCTCGGTCATTATCCCGTTGTGGCTTTTTCTATCTGTGTGATTCTGAGGAGGGTTATTAAGCTTATTGCATCATTTTATTCCCACGGTTTTTTGAAAACAAAGCTCAGACGGGACCTGAGCGCGTCCTGACCCATGATCGTCTTCTCGATCCTGATCTCCTCGAACGACGTCTCCGTCATTCCCGCAAAGAGCTCCCGCACCTCCTCCTCTAGAAAGTAATGGGTCAGCACACCTGTGCCCCTGATGAACGAACCTGGCTCAACCTCTTTTCCCCTTCCGTAGCGCATGTCCGACCTGGAGAAGGCCTTGAAGCGGACCTCCCCGCCGGGTTTCAGGACCCGAACGATGTCCCGTGCCGATCCTTCCCTCTCCTGTCGATACAGGTGTTCCAGAACGTGGAAGCAGGTGACCACGTCGAAGGTCCCGGTCCTGAACGGGAGATTGCCTGCATCGGCCAGAGCATACTCCTGGCCCTCCGAACAATACCTGGCACGGCACATGTCAAGTGCCACTGAGGAGATGTCGATCCCTACCACACGGACGCCGCTCATTCCCGAGACGGTCTTCCCGCTGCCGCAACCGACCTCGAGGACGACCGATCCCGGCGGAAGGTCGATCGATTGCCTTGGTGCCCCCTTCCATAGAGGACCTTTGGTGGAATACTCTCCATCCCATATCTGGCAACGCCGCCCCAGGCTCAGTTCTTCGGGCATCTAGATGCACCATGGCAGGACGTTTTGTCCAACTGACCGGACAAGATCGGCAGTAAATATAAGTCGTGCCCCCACCCTCCCGCCATTCAGATGAATTCCAGGGCAGAGGAGGCATTGCGCCGCCTGAACGAAGCGGGTATGCGGGCGAGGATCGTTCCTGTGAAGAGGGTCGTTGACATCGGTGCCGACATTCAGGCGCTCAAGGACGAAGGTCTGCTGAACCAGGAATTCTTCGATCTGTACATGTCGAAATTCAGCTACGAGACGGAAGTCATGCCGCCGACCGTAAAGTCCCTGTTCATCGTTGCCGTTCCAACATCTGGAATCACCATTACATTCACTCACCGAGGCGAGGAGCTACGGTGCCGGGTCCCGCCTACCTATGCGAACGTGAAGGATATTGACAGAAAAGTGAGATCCATATTGGAAGCGGCACTGCCGGAAGGCAAGGTGTCAAAGGCCATTTTACCATATAAGACGCTGGCCTCCAGGAGTGGCCTGGCGAAGTACGGGAAGAACAACATAACCTATGTGGAGGACCTCGGCAGCTTCTACAGGCTGACCGTATTCTTTACGGACATGGACATGGAAACTGACGATTGGCAGAGCAGAGAGGTGATGGCTGAATGCTCGGAATGCGATCGATGTCTTCGGGCCTGCCCCACCGGAGCGATAGGCAAGGACCGGTTCCTGATCCGGGCGGAACGCTGTTTGACGTTCTTGAACGAGATGCCTTCCGAAAAGGGATTTCCAGCGAGGATCGGATCGTCCGCCCATAACGCCATCGTCGGATGCATGAGATGCCAAGAGGTGTGTCCAATGGACCGGGACCATCTCGATTCATTCGTCGATGGGGATGTCTATACCGAAGAGGAGACCGATTACCTATTGCAAGGCGACTACCAGAACGAGGACGCAGAAGAGATCATGGAGAAGCTGGACTGCTCCGGACTGGACCTTTCCCTATTCCCGAGGAATCTGAAAGTGCTCCTCGAAAGTCATAACGATAAGTGAAAAATCGTTAGGTGTTAGAAATAGATAACTTTTAAGTAGATATGTTATAATTACATCACTAATTGTTAGAATTACATAACAATGATGAAGCGTGGAATAATGAGCATAAGCATGGCCAAAGCGAGAGCGATCAGCGTGTACATCGGCGGGGCCGCCCTGATCGGATGCGGAATCCTGATGATACTGAACGACACCCTGGACGGTTTCCTTTGGGTGGAGATCCTTGCCGGTCTCGGTCTTTTCGGCGGAGGCCTTTTCGAGTTCCTGGGATTGCACCAGCCCCTTAAGGACGAGAGGATCGCCAGGATCGGAACGAGGGCCGCCACATACTCATGGTACTCTGTTCTGGTCCTTATCGGCTTCATGGCAATGGTATATGGCATGGGCGGAGGCTACAAGATCGGAATGCCGCAGGCGGTCGGTTCACTGATCATCGTCATGGTCATATCGATGGTGGCATTCAACTGGTACCTTGGCCGGGAGGGCGATGTGGAGTGAGGACCACCATAAAGGAGAACCGTGCAAGGCTGAACATGACCCAGGAGGACCTGGCAAACAGGGTCGGGGTCAGGCGAGAGACCATCGTGTTCCTGGAGAGGGGAAAATATAATCCCTCCCTCCGCCTGGCACATGATGTGGCCAAAGCACTGGATTCCAAGATCGATGACCTGTTCTTTTTCGATGATGAATTGAAAGAGGATGGGGCCTTTAAAAAGAAATAGAGTTCAGGTCGGGACCGGGGAATTCATGGCCTTATTCAGAGACCGTGTTTTTCCCCTCAGAACCGGCACCGACCTGGTTGCATCACTCGGTCGGTTTTCCGTCGTATTCTTCCGGCTCCGCCAATGCCTGCGCCTTGGTGTGCCGAACGACCTTGTCCTGGTGCTCCGGGGGAGAATAGATGGTGTACAGCTTCAGATCATCCTTCTTCGAGGTGTTGACCACGTTGTGCCAGGCTCCCGACGGGACGATCGCTGCCATTCCGTCGTGGACCACGTGTTCCACTTCATCGATGATTACCTTGCCCTCTCCCGCCTCGAACCGGAAGAATTGGTCGACGGTATCGTGGACCTCCATTCCGATCTCCTCCCCTGGTTTCAGGGTCATGAGTACTAATTGACTGAACTTGCCAGTATAGATCACCCGGCGGAAATCGGTGTTCTTGTTCGTATCCTTTTCAATGTTTCCTACAAAGCCTTTCTTGACCATGTTTACTCCACCAAAATCTCGTAGACTTGGTTTCCCGGGGAAAAATGACAGAGCCCCCGGTATTTGTAACTGAGGGAAGAAGGTGTTTTCCAGTATTCACGTTGGGAGATTCCGACCGCCTATAGGCCTGGATAGCTGATAAGATGGTCCATAACGTAGGATATCTCCATCTTCTCGAACCCGAGTGGCTGTATCTTCTTGTCCAGCACGGCCAACAATTCCTTGTCGTCGGCAGCCTTGATACGGAACATGATCCGCCGGTCCCCGGTGACATGCAGTATCTCCGAAACGCTTTGGAGTTCCAGGAGTCCGGTCAGCGCCGACGATTCCTTCTTCGGATCGATCTCGGCCGAGACATAGGCGTCCGCTAATATGCCTACCCTTCTCTCATCCACGATCGCCGAATAACCAAGGATCGTCCGGTCCTCCTCCATCCCCTTGATCCGGTCGCGGATGGTCGATGGGGAACGTTGGAGCATGCGACCGATCTCCTCGTTGGTCAGCTTTCCATTCTTCTGCAAAAGCTGTAGGATGAGTCGGTCCAACTCGTCCTGCTTCATCGGAGGATGATTGTGGCCTCGCTTTAGAAATACTTTTCCTTATATGTCCACTACTGGCTTTGCTTTCGATGGCCAATGGTCAGGGTATCTCGCATTTTCCGCGCTGCCCAATGATCTTCTTTTTACGGAAGTATGAGGCGACGAAAGAGAGTGCTATCACGACGATGACCATGACCAGCACAACGGTCGTGGCCGTAGAACTGTCCCAGTAGGCGATGAAGAGCCCGCTGGCCAGTAGAATGAGCCCATATTTCGCAATGCCTCCGATGAGGACAAAAGTAAGCGATTTCCTGAGGCTCCAGTTACACATCGAAGCAAAGGCTCCCATGAAAGGGAGGATGGGGGCGACCCGGTTCACCAAGATCATCCTTTCATCTGGATAGATGAGGAATGCCTGGAATTTATCCACGCCTTTTTGGATCAACTTCGGGACCCTGACCTTCCTAACCACATAGTACAAGGTGCAGAATCCCAGGACCTCGGAGACAGCGATGGTGATCAGGATCAGGATGCCAAATCCCAGGGTCGATATCTGGGTCTGCAGTGCGAAGATGCCCACCGTGAACAGCTCCGGCACTGTCGGAAAAATGATGGCGTCGATATAGAACAACAGGAATATGCATATCAGTCCGCCCACGACACTGGTCGGACTGAAGATACTGATGATAACCTCGGTGATGCTCGCCATCTGCTAGGGGAATAACACTAATAGCTACTAGAGATTAGCTACGATTCTGCCCCCGCGGTCAGGTGTTTGGCGTGCATTTTAGAGCTCGGGGCGGTCCTGAAACACTGAGGAGCCGTATTGACCCCTTTTCATCAGGGCGTCATAAAGTATCACACGATGGTCCGATGCCATCACCGGCAGTTCCTTCAGCGGGAACAACACTGCCTCGGCCGCATCATCCCCTCCGGTCAGTTGGCCACAGATGGGCTTTAGATTGAACGCCAAGGTGATGAAATGCCCTCTAGGGTCCCTGTTGGCGGCGGAATAGACGCCGACCAGGTCCAACACCTCGGTCTTCAGTCCGGTCTCCTCCTCCATCTCCCTGACGACACACTCCTCGACGGTCTCCCCGTATTCGACGATCCCACCGGGGAGGGCGTACATGCCCTTGAACGGCTCCCTCCCTCTTTTGATCAGGACCACTTGGTCCTCGATCACCACAATGCCGTCGGTGGTAACCCACGGCTTCTTCCACATATTTTGGACCTGGGAGGTCGCCATCCTCGACCGGGTCCGGAACTCATCTAGAATAGACCTGCCCTCATCGGTCAGCAGCACCTTGCCGTCCGAGGCATAGGTCAGGGCGTTCGCCCCGATGGCCTCATCGATCGATTGAAGCCAAACCTTGGCCTCTCCCAACGACACGCCGATGCTCTCCGTCGCGGTGTCGAGCGACCCCAACTCTATTATCTTTTCCAGAAATGACGCCCGGCGGGCGTCGATTACCGTCTCGCCGTCCTTTTTGAGCTTGATTTCGCAATCGGTCTCTAGTGACATATGGATGCACCTCCCGGACTGTATTGAGACATAGATTAATACCACCCTTCGCTTTAGGAATCTTTTGTGTTGAACCTAAGAAAGAGGATACCCACCATAATGGACGCCGATGAGATCCTAGACAAGGCGTTCCGCAGGGCGGTCAAGATCGATGCGGAGGGAGATTCCAAGTTCGACATGATCCAGCGCAAGTCCGGGGCCCGCATCATGGCCACAGCGGACATCATCTCTACCATTCTCATAAAGTACAATCGGGCATTCCCATCGCTGAACGACCGGAACGAGTTCGTTGCCGAGCTCATAAACGTCCTGATCGGCGTCGATGAGCTGAAGAAGGCGTTGTCCAAACTAGAATGGGCAGCCCAGAAGGTGAGCGAGCTACAGAGGGAGTACACCGGAAAGGTGCGCCGAGCGACCGATCTGGACTCGATGGACAATGAGCGCAAGCAGTACTATGGCCGCATTTCGTCCGTCCTGAAGAGGATAGACAAGGACCTGAAATTCCTTCAGATGGCCCGCGAGGAGCTCCGCAAGGTCCCGGACTTCGACAACTCGATGCCGGCGGTGGTGATAGCCGGTTTCCCCAATGTAGGCAAGAGCCAGTTGGTGGACAGGATCAGCACCGCAAAGCCGCAGATCGCAGCCTACCCCTTCACCACACAGGGCATCGGCGTTGGTCATTTCGAGAAGGGATGGAGAAAGTTCCAGATCATAGATACTCCGGGGTTGTTGGACCGCCCCCTGGAGGACCGAAACGAGATCGAGCTCCAGGCCGTCCTGGCATTGAAGCATCTGGCCGATGTCATAGTCTTTGTGCTCGACCCGTCGGAGACATCCGGTTACAGCTATGAGAAACAGTTGCACTTGTTGGAATCGATCAAGAAATCCTTCGATGGCATCCCGATGATCGAGGTCGAGAACAAGGTCGACCTCGTTCGCACTGACAGCGACCGCATCAAGATCTCCGCCATGGCAGGCGAGAACTTGGATGAGCTGAGGGATGAGATCGTAAGGGTCCTTAAATCGACAGAGGCAGCGGCCATGCCAATGGAACCGCTGGCGTGAAATAACTTCTTGTTTCAGGGGATGCGGGATGAAGGAACTCGCCTGCAGCGACAACATGAAGCGGTACTTCCAAGACATGTACCGCGAGAACGACCGTTGTTATGAGATAGCGAAGCTTGCGCGTCAGCAGGGCTATGATCCAGAAACGTTCGTGGAGATACCCCAGGCCGAGGACCTGGCAGCCCGGGTGGAACAGCAGCTGTCCGACTGGCACGTGGAGGGTGTGGCCGACCGCATACGGGAGCTGAGCCTCACCCACGAAAGCCGGGAGGAGGTCTCGCTGCTGGTGGCCAAGGAGGTGGCCAAGTTCCCGGCCAAGACCCGGGAGGAGGCGCTCGACCGGGCGGTGCGGGTGGGACTTTCGGTGCTGACCGAGGGCATCCTGGTGGCGCCGATAGTCGGCATCGGGGCGGTCAAGATCGGGACCAATGGCGACGGCACCGAGTACGTTTCTGTTTTCTTTAACGGACCCATCAGGGCGGCGGGAGGCACCGGCCAGGCAATGAGCGTCCTGATAGCGGACGTCGTTCGCAGAGAGTTCGGCATCGGCAGGTACATACCCACCTTCCAGGAGGTGGAACGCCTGAAGGAGGAGATCCCACTCTACAAGATGAAGCAGCATCTCCAGTATCTGCCGTCGAACGAGGAGATCGAGCTCATCTACAAGAACTGCCCAGTTTGCGTGGACGGAGAGAAGACCGAGGATGCCGAGATCTCCGGCTTCCGCGATCTGCCACGCATCGGGACCAACGCCGTCCGGGGAGGCGTGGCGCTGGTCATATCGGAAGGCCTTTGCCTGAAGGCACCGAAGCTGGAAAAGCATGTCAAGAACCTCAAGATGGACGGTTGGGACTTCATCTCCGAGTACAACAAGATGAAGAAAGGTTCCGGAGAGAAGGGCGACAACAAGGTAAAGCCGGACTACAAGTACCTCAAGGACATGCTGGCTGGCCGTCCGGTGCTGAGCCATCCGTCACGGCCCGGCGGGCTGCGGCTGCGATACGGCAGGGGAAGGACGACCGGACTGGCCGCACTGGCCGTTAGCCCGGCCACCATGAGGGCGGTGGATGACTTCCTGGCCATCGGCACCCAGATCAAGATCGAGCGGCCGGGGAAAGCGGGGGCGATCACCCCGTGCGATTCGATCGAAGGACCGATCCTTCTGCTCAAGAGCGGCGACCTTATCCAGGCGAACACCATGGCCGAGGCCGACGCGGTAAAGACAGAGATCGTGGAGATCGTCGATCTGGGGGAGGTCCTTCTCCCGTTCGGAGAGTTCGTGGAGAACAACCACGTCCTGGTACAGGGCGATTATGCCATCGAATGGTATAAACAGGAGCTCCTGGCGGCGAGCGAATGGCAGCTTCCCGATGACTGGCTGGACCCGCCCACGTTCGAGAGGGCGCTGGAGATATCCAAGAAGTACCGGGTCCCGCTCCATCCGAAATACAACCTCTTCTGGTATGACATCAAGGTCCAGGAACTGGCGGCTCTGCGCGAACACCTCCTCAGGGAGGGCAAATGGATCAACCGGTCCCTGGCAGTTCGCATCGAGCCGGGCACGAAACGCACCATAGAGAACCTGGGCGCATTGCATACGGTCTACGGCGATGACCTTATCCTCACCAGGTACGCCATGCCGCTCCTGGCCGGACTGGGGCTGGGCGTGGAGGGCGAGAGGGTGGTGGCCAGGTCAGAACTGGCCGGGGAGAGCTCCCTGGACGCCGTTTCCGCCGCCATGGGCGTGACCGTGAGGGCCAGGGCCGTGACCCGCATCGGCACCAGGATGGCGCGTCCGGAGAAGGCCAAGGAAAGGCTGCTCAGCCCGCCCCCCCATGCATTGTTCCCAGTGGGGACTGCCGGAGGAGCCCAGCGGTTCATCGACACGGTCGCCCGCTCGGCCCAGTCGGAGAAGAGGGACGAGAACGGAAGAACATACTCAAGGAAGAAGGCGGGAGCGGTCAACGCATCGGTCGGTGTGCGGGTGTGCCCGGAATGCGGTGCCAACACCATACTCTGCCGTTGCGACTGCGGCGCCCATACCGTCCCGCGTGAGAAGCCGCAGGTCCAATCCATCCCGGTGGACGAACTGCTGGAGAAGGCTGCCGAAAGGGTCAACGAACCGATGCCAGAGAAGTTGAAGGGAGTGATCGGGCTGATCTCCAAGAACCGCACCCCGGAACCGCTGGAGAAAGGCATCCTCAGGTGGAAACATGGAATCCATGTGAACAAGGACGGCACCATCCGTTACGACATGACCGACGTGCCCCTGACCCACTTCCGCCCGCGGGAGATCGGTCTTTCGCTGGAGAGGGCGAAGCTGCTCGGATATGACCGTGACGCACACGGCTATCCGCTGACCGACGGGGAACAGGTCTGCGAGCTGAGGGTCCAGGACATCGTCCCGGCGAAGGTCTGCGGCGATTACCTGGTGAAGGTCGCCGATTTCGTGGACGACGAGCTGGAGAAGTTCTATGGCCAGCCCCGCTATTACAACGCCCGGACCAGGGAGGACCTGATCGGAGCGTTGGCGATCGGCCTGGCCCCGCACACCTCCGGCGGCATCCTGTGCCGCATCATCGGGTTCACCGAGGCCCACGTATGCTATGGGCATCCGTTCTTCCATGCTGCCAAGAGACGTAACGCGGACGGGGACGAGGACAGCGTCTCATTGCTGCTGGACGGCCTCCTGAACTTCTCCCGGGAGTACCTTCCGGATTCCCGCGGCGGCCTAATGGACGCCCCGCTGGTGCTGGCCACCAGGCTCGACCCGAACGAGATCGACAAGGAGGCGCACAACGTGGACGTGCTCTGGGAATACCCCCTGGCGTTCTACGAGGCAACCATGGCCATGAAGGCCCCGAAGGAGGTCCAGGACAGCATGGACCTGGTCGGCGGGCGCATCAAATCATTGCTGCAATACGAGGGATTCGGATACACCCATGACACCAACGATATCGCCGAAGGTCCGGTCTTCAGCGCCTACAAGACGCTCGGATCGATGATGAACAAGCTCCAGGCCCAGTTCGTGCTGGCCAAGGAGATCAGGGCGATAGACAAGATGGATGTGGCACACCGCATCGTCACCAAGCATTTCATGCCCGACCTCATCGGCAACCTGGGCGCGTTCTCCGGACAGAAGGTCCGCTGCACCAAATGCGGACACATCTACCGCCGGGTTCCGCTGACCGGCCGGTGCTATTGCGGCAACAACCTGACCATGACGGTGGCCGAGGGCAGCGTCAAGAAATATCTCAGGATCACCAAGCTGATCGGCAAGGAATATGGCCTCCCGAACTACACCAGGCAGCGCATCGGATTGATGGAGAGCTCGATCCAGTCGATGTTCGGCGGGGAGATCGACGACGAGGAAATCTCGATCGACGACTTCATCCTGGAGAAGGAGAACGCCAAGCTGAAGGGCAAGAAGAAGTCGAACATGGTCTGCTCCCTGGACATCTATGACGGGGCTGGCTGCGAGGCGGAGCCGGCATCGGAGGAGAGCATCGACGATTTCTCCGCAGAGGAGCCGGAGGAAACGGACGAAAGCCCCAGGCTGGATGATTGAGAGTATCCAGAAAAAATGAGGAAAATGGGGTTTGAATGGTTTAGGCCGCTTCCAAGGTGGAGACGAGCTCGCGGAAATCCTCGAACTTCTGTTCCAGGATCGCGAGCGCCTTCACCAGTGCCTGCTTGGCGGTGACCGAACCGTCCGTTTCGAACTCGAACACGAACTTGCTCTTGTCCCCTTCGACCTTGACCGCCTGGTTGTTCTTGCATACGTCGACGCAGGCCATGCACATGGTGCAAGAGACCTCGTTCTCGACCGTGACCTTGCCGTCCTTCTTGGTGAAGATCTTCTTCGGGCAGACATCGATGCATGCCCCGCCATTGTCGCACTTGGACATGTCGATCTTGACGCTTGGCAGGTACTTGTAGCCGACACCCGAGGTGGCTTGCCACTTGGCATGCTTCTTTCCGATGCCCAGTTCGGCCGAGGCATATACCAGGATGGCCTGCCCGGCCCCCAACCTCACGATCGGGATGAGCTGGTCCTTGACCCGGTAATCTTCGGAACCGAGCGGCTCCAGGTCGCCTGAGTACACTTCGCACGGTCCCTTCTTGTTGAGGGAGTACATGATGGTGCAGCTCGGACATCCTTCCCCGGCGCATGTACAGGCGTCCTTGGGCACGAACAGGCTTGGATCGGAGGGGATCGGCACGAGACCCAGCCGGTGCGACACGATCTCGTCGAACAGGGGGCTGACGCTCTCGAACTCGTTCCCTTCCTCGTCCCGTATCGGTCCGAGGTGGAACTCCACAGTCTCGATGGCCATCTTCGGGATCTCGGAGATGAGCACCCGGCGGAGTGCGTTGGCCTCCTCCGGGCTGGAGTCCGAGACCAGGAACTTGGCCTGGTGTTCGGTCATCTCGATTATCTTCACGTCCATGTTTGGAACCTCTTACACCCTTCTTCCCCTGCGGCCACCCTTCTTCTTGGTGCCATCATGCGGGACCGGAGTGACATCCTCGATGCGGCCGATCTTCATGCCGGCACGGGCCAGTGCCCGGATCGCTGCCTGAGCGCCCGGACCGGGCGAGGCGGACTTGTTTCCACCAGGAGCGCGCACCTTGACGTGTATGCCCTCGATGCCCTTCTCCTTGGCGATCTCGGCGACCCTCTCCGCTGCCCTCATGGCCGCGTACGGCGAGGATTCGTCCTTGGCCTGCTTCACGACCATACCGCCAGTGGCCTTGGTTATGGTCTCTGCACCGGTTATGTCCGTGAGCGTTATTATTATGTTGTTGTAGCTCGCGAAGACGTTGGCTATGCCCCATTTGCCCATTTACTGTACCCCCTTGTCCTCTGGTAGGTCGAGCGGGACGGCCGGCGCGTTGACCGTTGCGGCTGCGACGGCTGCCTCCCTCGGGACCTTCTTGACGAACTTCGGCTTGCCGAAGCCGCCTCCGCCCCTGCCTCCGAACTTGCCGCCTCTCCGGTCCTCGAACTGCGGCTCCCTCTTGGGCTTCTTGGCGCGCAGCTCCAGGGCTTCCTGCTGCGAGATGCGCAGCGGGTGGGTGTCGTTGGCGATGGGCGAGCGTGGGTTGATGACGATCTTGTCCTCTTCCCCGCGGGTCACTATGTAGCCCGGTATGGTGACCTTGCGGTCGTCGATGGCCACGTGTCCGTGGATGATGAACTGGCGTGCCTGACCGGGGGTGATGGCGAATCCCTTGCGCATCACGATGGTCTGGAGCCGGCGCTCGAGCATGGACTTGGTCTGTAGACCGAGCACATCGTCGAGGGTGGCGCCCTCCATCGGCAGGAGGCCTATCCTGGCGCAGCTGGTCAGCAGGTTCCTGGCCTCAAGCTTGGCCTGCTCCTCGCCGGTCCTGGTCCGGGCCTGGAGGTCCCTGGACTGCTTCCTCAGGTTCCTGACCTGGGTCTTTGCCTTCCAAAGCTCCCTCTTGTTCTTCAGGCCGTACTCCTTGACAACGATGGCCTCTTCCTTGATGCGCTCGCCCTGCCACGGGTGGGAGGGCGTGTTAAAGGCCTTGCGTGGAAATTTAGGGTCTCCCATAGTAACACCTTATTTCTTGACTTCCTTCGGCGCTGCTGCGGCTGCCGATTGGGCGGCTGATGGTGCCGACTTCTTCTCGCCCTTGTCGCCCTTGTCCTCGCTGCCGCCTCCCTGTTGGAGCCGCTGCCTCATGACACCGAGGGTAAGTCCGGTCCTTCCGTTCGACCTAGTGCGCTGGCCACGGACCTTCTGGCCCGTCTCGTGCCTTACGCCGCGGTAGGTCTTGATCATCTTCATGCGGTTGATATCGTCCTTCAGCATGACGTCCTGGTCGATGCCGACCACGTGCATGTCGTCACCGGTCTCGAGGTCGTTCTGCCGGTTGATGGCCCATGTGGGCGCGAAATCGGCGTAGGTGGAGATGAGGTTCTCCATCTCTTCGATCTTCTCGTCGCTGATGTTACCGATCTTCTCGTTCCTGGGGACGTTCGCCTTCTTGACGATGATATCGGCGACCCGGTTACCGACGCCCTTCACTCCCTGAATGGCGATGATGACCGTCTTCTCCCCGTCCAGGTCGGTGTTGACGATACGGACGATGTATTTGAAATTGGCATTCTCATGCTTGATGATGGCCTTGGTCGGCTCCTTCTTCTCGACGACTTCCGCCTTCGGGGCCTTATCATCCTTCTTATGGCCTTCCTTGCCCTTCTTCTCTTCCTTCTGGGGCTTCTCGGCCTTTTGCGACTCTTCGGTCTTTGGTTCTTTTTCCTTGTCAGCCAAAGGTATTCCTCCGGTGTACTGCAGATCCAATGATTCTGAATCTCCCCTCTTTGGAGTATCTCCACGACGCTCAAACGCGCCGGGTACAGTTCCCATCTCTGGATAGGGGTCCAGTCCGGGAACCGATCGCTCTCAGGAGCGACCGCTCCGAGCACATTAGGTGCTCTGGTAGGACTCAGTCAAGATATCGGTCGTATATAAGGTTTCCCAGGACACGAACGTCCTGGGAGGGGACAGGAATATTTGCTGGAGCTCATTTCCGGCACATGGTGCGCAGGATCTCTGGCACCTTGTCGAACGTGTCGTGCAGCCTCTCCGGATCTCCGCCTCCGCCAGTGGCATATTCCTTCTTCCCGCCGCCGCCCCCGCCGACCAGCTTCATGATCTCCTTCAGTGCCGCACGGCAGTCGACATCGACGTCGGCGCTCTTGGAGACGAACACCTTGGCGCTCTTCTCCTTGACCCCGATGACGGCGATGACGTTGCTCATGCCAGAAAGGATCTTGGACAGCTGCTCTGGGTCCTCCTCGCCCTCGGCGATGTGCACCACGACGCGCGTGTCCCCGAGCATGACGGCCGCCGATGCCAGCTGCTTCGCCTTCATCTCGGTGTACACGCCGGCGAACTGGTCCATGCGCTTCTTCTGGTCCCTCAGGTCGGCGTTCAGCCGGTCCACGCTCTCGGCGATCTTGTCCGGGGTGGTGTTCAGCCGCTCGACCAGGTCCTCCACGATGTCCTTGTCCTTCTGGATCTCCCTTACCGCGGCCATGCCGGCGGTGTACTCGATCCTGACTATGCCATCCTGGATCCTGTGCGTCCGACGTATCCGGACCGGACCGACCATGCCGGTGTGGCTGCAATGCAGCCCGCCGCATGCCTCTGCATCCAGTCCGACGACCTCCACCACCCGGATGATCTTGCCCGGGACCGCCCCTCCCTGATAGAGCCGGTAGCCGTGCAGCCTCTCCGCCACGTCCCTCTGCATGAACCCGATGTTGATCCTCAGGTCCTCCAGGACCACCTTGTTCACGTCGCGTTCCAGCTGGTCGCGCTGCTGCACGCTGAGGTTCTCGAAGTGGGTGATGTCCAGACGCGCTTCCTCGACCGCCTTGTGCGCCCCCGCCTGCCACACATGGTTCCCGAACAGGCTCCGGGCGCAGCCGTTGATCAGGTGCGCGGCGGTATGGTGCCGCATCAGCTGGAGACGCCTTTCCTTGTCTATGTGTCCCTTGACCGTCTCGCCGATCTTCGGCGTCGGTCCGTCGATGAAGTGCATGATGGCGGTCTTGGCCTTGATCACCTTTGTGACCTTGTGGCCGTTGAGAACGCCCAGGTCCCATTCCTGGCCGCCGCCCTCCGGATAGAAGGCGGTCTGGTCCAGCACGATGCCGCCGTTGTAGATGGCGATGACCTTGCCCTCGAACTCGGTCAGCTCAGCGTCCTCGTAGTAGAGCATGCGGGTGTTGGGCATGCTCTCCGGGAACTCCTCCTTCCTGACCGTTTCAGCCTCGGGCTTCTCGTGCTTCTTGGCGACCTGCATATAGAAGTTGTCCGGGACATCGATCTGGTCGGGAGCGAACTCCTTGGCGATCTCCGGATTCAGCCCATGCGAGTCATAGAGGTCTATGAGCTTGTCGATGGCCAGCTTCTCCCCGGGCTTCAGGTCCTTGGTCATCCGGGACACCAGCTGCTTGCCGCGTCCCAACGTCTCATAGTACCGGCCTTCCTCGACCTGCACCAGGTTCATGATGTCTTCGCGGTTCGCGTACAGCTCGGGGAATATCGGCCCGAAGTAATCGATCTGCTTGCTGACCATGTCGGCCAGCCTGACATCGATGCCCAGCGTCCGGATCGAACGGAGCGCGCGGCGCACCAGCATCCGGGCGAAATAGCCTTCGCGGACGTTCGACGGAACCACGCCGTCGTTCAGGAGCATCATCAACGCCCGCGAATGGTCGCAGACCACGTAGATGTCCTCCAGCGGCGTCACTATCTTCATCAGCTCCTCATAGCTGATCCCGATCCTTGCGGCCGTCATCTCACGGATGCGCCGGACGTCGGCGGCGGTCTTCATGTTGGTGGCGCCGGCCACCTTGCTGTACTCGGTGAGCACCGGCGAATCGGACGTGACGCCCACGATGTCCTTCAGGTCCTGCAGGACCGGTCCGAACACCGCCTCATACGCGGACGACTTGCCCTGGGAGACCCAGCAGATGCGCTCCAGCCCGTAGCCGGTATCGACCACGGTCATGTTCATCGGCTTGCGGCCCTCGGGCGTGTCCCGGTACATCATGAATACGAGCGTAGCGACCTCGACGCCGTCCAGAATGACCTCTACGCAGGGACCGGCGTTTCCACCGCCCTCCCACCACTCCTCGATGTAGCGCATCTTCTTCGGGTCGGTGCCCAGGCTCTCGGCGAAGAACCGGTGGCACAGCTCGACCGTCCGGTCCTTGAAATATATCTCCTTGCCCTCCTTGTTGAAGGCATGGTGCGCGCACATCTCGAAGAAGGTGAAGTGCCTGCCGGTCTTTCCGACGTTGTCGATGTCATTGAACCGGACGCAGGTCTGGGAGATGGTGAGCGGGTTGGCCGGCGGATCGATGACCCCGTTCAGCACCCATGGCTGGAAATCGTAGATGGATGCCTGGGTGAAGAAGACATCGTCC
This sequence comes from Methanomassiliicoccales archaeon, assembly GCA_036504055.1. Taxonomy (NCBI): domain Archaea; kingdom Methanobacteriati; phylum Thermoplasmatota; class Thermoplasmata; order Methanomassiliicoccales; species Methanomassiliicoccales archaeon. The sequence goes on from DASXVU010000009.1 coordinate 17,002, forward strand.
CTCCAGCGGGCCACTATCGGGTAGCGCTTGACCCGCCCATGACCGTTCTGTTCCATGAATCCCAGGTAGGCCTCCCTGGTCTCGTGGAGGGTCAGGACCTTGTTCATCGGAGAGTTGCCTATGAATGTGTATTCCTCGCACGGCGGCTCCCCGCAGGAAGGCCAATCGCCGAGGCTCCAGAAATGACGCCCGCACTTGGGGCATTGCTTCCTGATAAATCCATTGTCCAGGAAGAACTTGAGATCGAACTCTGAAGCGGTCATCGCCGCATTATGAGACGGTTCTTATATGAACTTTATTCACTGTGGGTCAGGCCAAGACGGATGACCGGATCTACGCTTCCTGGCGTCCTTTTCCTTCCTTGGAAGAAGGGCGGAACAGCTCGTCGTTGCCGGAGTAGTCCACCCTGGCGTCGATGACCGCCAATTCCTTGTTCTTGAGGCAGCGCTTCAGCGTTTCCTTCAGCTCGTCCGCCCTTTCCACAAGGTAGCCCTTGGCTCCGAACGACTCCGCATATTTGACGAAATCCGGGTTGGTGAAGTCGCAGCCGTAGTCCCGGCCGAAGCTCCTCTTCATCTTCACCTTGATCAGCCCGAGACCGGAGTCGTTGAAGATTATCGTGACGAAGTTCACCCCGAGCCTCTTGGCGGTTTCCAGCTCCGCTGATGTCATCATGAAGCCAGCATCCCCAACGACCGCCACCACGTCCCTTTCCGGACGGCACATCTTTGCCGCCAATGCACCCGGTACGCCTACCCCCATCGTGATCAGGCCGTTCGGCAAGAGCAGTGTGTTCTCCCTGCGGACCGGGTAGTTACGCGCGAACCATATGAGATGGGCGCCGACGTCGGGAACGACGATGTCGCCCAGCCCCATCACCTCCCTGACCGCCTTGACCGCGTTCTTCGGGTTCATCCCGGCTCCGTCAGGATGGACGGAACTCAGCTCTTCCCAAAGCCGGTCCCGAATGTCCGAGACCCAGCTGCGCTTCGGCACCCCGATCCGGTAGAGCGACTTCAGCATGTACTTCAGGCCGCCCAGCACCTGGATGTTGACGTTCAGGTTGTGCGCGTAACCGACCGGGGATTCGCCCACGTAGACTATGGTCTTCGGCCTACCGACGTTCCAGAACTGCGGTTGGAACTCTGGAGGATCGTATCCTGCAAGCACGATCACGTCCGCGTCCTCGAAAGCGGATATGGCCGTATCGAAATTGCGCATCCCGACGGTGTTGAGTGAGAGGGGGTCGTCGAACGGCATCACACCGGAACCCATCCAGGTGTGCGCCACCGGTATGTTCCACGAGCGAGCGAACGCCTTTAGCTCCTTCCCTGCGTCGGCGCGGACCACGCCATGCCCAGCAAGGATCAGCGGCCGTTCTGCCCGGTTAAGCACCTCCGCTATGCGCGTCAACGCCGATGATTCATGTCTGGCCCGTATGATTGGGCAGACCGGTATCGGCGCCTCGGAGCAATCCTGTTTCATGATGTCCTCGGGCAGCTCGAGCATCACCGGCCCCGGCCTTTCCCGGCGGGCGGTGTCGAATGCCTTACGCACCAGCATGGGCACTGTCGAGGGAGCTCGGACACCGAACGAATCCTTGGTTACTGGCCTATAAAGACTGATCAGGTCGACGACCTGTTTCTGGGGCGGGTCCATCCGATTCTGCCCCGCCTGGCCGCACAACGCGATCAGCGGCAGATTGCTCAGGAACGCGTCCGCGACGCCGTTCACCATGTTGGTGGCCCCCGGGCCGAGGGTGGACAGACAGACCCCTGGCTGGTTGGTAAGCCGGGCCTGTACTCCGGCCATGTATGCGGCCGAGTTCTCGTGCTTGGTCAGGATGAACTGGATGGATGAGTCTGCCAAGGCGTCCATGGTGTCCATGTTCTCCTCCCCTGGGATGCCGAAGACGCACTGCACACCCTCATTCTCCAGGCTGCTGACCAACACCTTGGAAGCTTTCATCTCGCCTCACTCGAACGTGTTCGCCCGATCCTGGAAGAGCGAGTCCACCGACTCTCTGACCGCCGCCCTGACCGGGCCCTTGGCAGTGTAGGATTGTATCCCTTCTTCCTTCAGATATTCCTTGGCCGGGGTGCCGATGCTCACCGAGATCACCACATCGCAACCCCGGAGCGCCTCTGCCAACATCTCCAGCTTTCCCTTGTGCGCGTCCCCCAGCATCGCCACGTTCGGCACTGGATCCACCGAGATCGGGTCTGACTCCGTAATGTTCGTCCCTTCCACCCGAAATACGTAGAATTTCTTGGCCTGGCCGAAATGAAGGTCCACATTCTCTCCGGTAAGTGTGGCCACAGCGACCTTGTATACGTTGTTACCTTGCATCTGGATCTGAATGGCCCCCTTGACCGGCATATCCCGGGCCTGGCACGAATAATGTGCGAACTCAGCGGAACGGTCCTCGCCCAGCAGTCCGATGGCATCCGCACGACAGAAACGACAATGCCTCATCTGTTTGATGTCTGGTTCGCATAGGTCCTGCAACTTCTTACGTTGTTCGGGGGTCGGGGCCTTTATCTCGGCGAACTTGGTGCCCGGCACCGGTATCATAGGGATTATGTTCACGACGTAGGCCCCAAGTGCCTTGACCTTTCGGGCAACCTCGGGAATGTGATCGTCGTTGACGCCTGCGACCATGACCGTGTTGATCTTGACCAGCATACCGGCGGCTACGGCTTTCTTGATGCCCTCCATCTGCTTCTCGATCAGTTTGGCCGCGGCCTCCTCGCCCCGGAGGGTATTTCCCTCCCACACTACGAAATCGTATATCTTCGCCCCGACCTTGGGGTCGACGGCGTTGACAGTTACCGTGATGAACTTGATCCCCAGCTCCTTCAGCCGGTCGACCGTTGACGGCAGCATCAGCCCGTTGGTGCTCAGGCACAGCGTCAGCTCCGGAAATGCCCTGCCCACGAGCTCCAGGGTCTTGAACGTCTCCTCATTGGCCAGCGGGTCTCCGGGTCCGGCGATGCCGATGACGCTCAGATATGGGATGCGCTCTTTGACATAGCGTATCTTTTCCACCGCCTGCTCAGCGGAAAGCACCTCGCTGGTGACCCCAGGCCTCGATTCGTTGGTGCAGTCATACTTACGATTACAGTAGTTGCATTGGATGTTGCACCGTGGAGCCACTGGAAGGTGCATGCGGGCAAACTTCGTGTGGGCCTTCTCCGAATAGCACGGGTGCGTATCCAGTATCGCTCTAAGCTCGTTGGATATCTTATCTTCCATATGCTCCCGACCGCATTGGAACGCGGGATATTGAATACTATCGTCAATTGTTACGATACATCTGGACCTCTATTTCCAGGGCTTCGTGGCACTGTAGGAGAGATTAATCTACTAGGCCGTGATTGTTTTGGACGGATGTTGGACGAAAGGGTGATGGAGAGGCTCATCCGCAATATGAACGAGCACATCCCTCCAAAACGGAGATCGCTCGCCGCTATGCTCTATGAGAATGATCCATTCTATGAGGGCAAGGATGGCAGGAAATACAAGGTGTCCAAGGACGAGCTCAAGAAATTGGCGTCCTGCGCTGACCCATGGGACCTTGAACGGATAAAGATCCCGATCCTGCTTATGACCGACACCAGCTACGGGAACGGATATTGGAAGGTCATCGGCAAGGCTGAGACCCGGTTAATATCCCGTTTGATCAACCGGGAACCGGAGAAACCGGACGAGATCATCATCTTCTACCCGCAATTGAACGATCTGAGAAGACAATTTCCTACAGCGACAAATGCGATGTACATGCCTTGATCGGGCCTAGAGCTGCCGCTCAAACCCGTTGATCTCAGAAAAGTATCAGAAATTCATGCATGGAAGATGCCGATACGCAACTGGTTCTCCACCTGTTGATAGTACTGGAACCTTTGACCGTCGGAAATCCGATCCTTTCGATCTTATCAGAGCCCGGCTTAACCTCAAAACTGTGGGCAGCGCTATCGCTCATCCATCAGATCTTCAAGAAAAAAAGATAATCGATTATGCTAATGGAAGATATCATACGCAAATCGTGCGGTCCCACCTGTTGACTGCACGAGAATATTACTGTCTCAGGAAAAATCAATCACATTCAAAACTTTGCAGAATTCGAATAACGATTCCACTGATCTTCAAACATTGTTCAAAAATTGAAAGAAATTGATTTTTTGGAAGAGTTAGATATACGCAACCTGTGTAACGGCTAAGCCAAAGCCTACCATTGCTGGTAAGCGGACAGTGATAGCGGCTAATGGACATTAGTTATCGCGGACTGAATACCTCGGCGAACCTCGATACTTACATCCCGATTCTATCAAACTCGTCATTTACGAGCGTCCTAAGATGCTTCTTTTCCAAGGTTACTTCGAGCTTAGATGCGTTCAGCTCTTATCAACTAGTGCGTGGCTGCTCAGCAATGCCTTGTCAGACAACTGATGAACTAGAGGCACCGGATCCCCGTTCCTCTCGTACTAAAGGATCCTTCTCGTCAAGCATCAAAACACTTCCACCAAAAAGCAACAAACCTGTCTCACGACGGTCTAAACCCAGCTCACGATCCCTTTTAATGGGCGAACAACCCCACCCTTGGCAGCTGCTGCACCACCAGGATAGGGAGAGCCGACAGCGAAGTAGCAAGCCGCCAGGTCGATATGAACTCTTGCTGGCGACGACTCAGTTATCCCCAGGGTAACTTTTCTGTCATCAATCACCCCCATTAGGAAGGTTGATTGGTTCGCTAGGCCCTACTTTCGTATCGCCGATTCTTGTTGTCCGAACCGGCGTCAAGCTAGCTTTTACCCTTACATTCACCGGCAGATTTCTGACCTGCCTGAGCTAACCTTTGGGCGCGCTTGTTACCTTTGTGAGCGCGTGGCGCCCCACCCAAACTGCCCACCTATAGGTGTCCTTCTTACGAAGTAAGTGATACAAATCCAAAAGAGCGGTGTTTCATCGTTGGCTCGGAGACCAGCTAGCGCTGGTTCCTGGGTAACGCCTCCCGCCTACCCTACACAATCAGGTTCATACCACAACAACAGGCTGCAGTAAAGCTCCATGGGGTCTTCGCTTTCAGGTGGAAGATACTGGATTGTGCGCCAGTACTATTAGTTTCACCGGCTTCCAGGCGGGGACAGTAGAGCTCTCGTTGGGCCTTCATGCAAGTCGCCAATTAAGCGACAAGGTATTACGCTACCTTAAGAGGGTCATAGTTACCCCCGCCGTTTAACGGTCCTTCGTTCGGTTGAACCCGAGTTTGAGATACCGTCACTGGGCAGGCTTCAACCACAATACTAATCCTTTCGGACTTGCTGTGATCTGTGTTTTTATTAAACAGTCGGAGCTCCCTGGTCACTGAGACCAGCAACCTTCGTTGCTGGCACCGCTTATCCCGAAGTTACGCGGCTAATTTGCCGAATTCCCTCGCCTGAATTCTCGCCGACACGCCTTAGACTTCTCATCTAGGGGCACCTGTGTCAGATCTTGGTACGATCGATTAACTGACTCTAGTACCGTTTTCATGGGCACCAGGAATCGTCCGAAGAGGACTTTCGTCCTCCTACTCATGCTTTCGCAAAGTTCTCACCATTACGGTTCTTCCTAAGCTTACACACTTGAACAGCCAGACAAGACTGCTCGAATTATCCCGATGCGTCAGGTACTAGACAGAGGTTAATCGGCACAGGAATATTGACCTGTTTCCCTTTCACTATTTTCGATTAAGTAATAGTTTAGGATCGGCTAACCCTCGGCTGACGAACATTGCCGAGGAACCCTGGCCCCTACGGCGGAACGGATTCTCACCGTTCTTTGCTGCTACTCCTACCATGATCCTTATACAAACACGGTCCACCAGACCTCACGGCCTAGCTTCTACCCATGCATGTCACCTCGTTACCAGATCACCTTTCGGTGCTCAATAATATCGGTATCCGGTTTAGCCCCGTCCATTTTCAGGGCCCATAATCTCGACTGGTGAGCTGTTACGCTTTCTTTAAAGGATGGCTGCTTCTAAGCTCACCTCCCAGTTGTCTTCGACTACAGACGCCTTTTGTTATTACACTTAACCGGAATTTAGGGACCTTAATTATTGGCTGGGTTGCATTCCCTGATGGACCCCAAGATTACCCCAGAGGCCCTCACTCCCGACTTCTACGGTGGTTACAAGTTCGGAGTTCAACAGGCGACCGATGACTTTCGTCACCTAAGCCCCCAATTGGTGCTCTACCACATAACCTACCTCCATCGAGGTCTAACTGCGATTAGTTTCACGAGGAACCAGCTATTTCCAGCTTTGATTGACCTTTCATCCCTATGCCCAGGTCATCCCAAAGATTTGCACATCATTACGGGTTCGATCCTCCACCTTCCTTTCGAAAGGCTTCAATCTACCCAGGCATAGATCAACTGGCTTCGGGTATCCCTCCAATGACTCCAGGCGAGCGCACCTCGCCCCTCACCCTTGCGGGTTGCGGGCTAGTTGGTTTCCCTCCGGCTCCGATCTTCTAGATCTTAGCCTCGCCATTGAACAGAACTCCATGGCCCGTTATTCGAAACGGACGAGTGGACACTGGTACGGCTTGCGCCATCATCCCTTCCATGCCACACTCAACTTATAGCCGATTGGTTTCAGGCTCTTTTTACCTCCCGTCAAGGGTACTTTTCAGCTTTCACTCACGCTACTACTGCGCTATCGGTCTCGAGACGTATTTAGAGTTGGAAACTAATGTTTCCCAGCTTCACGCGCGATATCCAACGCACGTTACTCAGGAACATTGGCAAGCTTCTTTTCGACTTATCCGTACGGGACTATCACCCTCTATGGTACTGCGTTCCAGCAGATTTCTGGTTGATCGATTAAGAAGTAACCAAGTCCACAACACCACATCTCCCTCATATTTCTACGAGGGATTCAGTTTGCTCTGTGCCGCTTTCGATCGCCTTTACTAACGGCATCCCTATTGGTTTCTTTTCCTGCGGGTACTAGGATGTTTCGATCCCCCGCGTTCCCGATCCTGTAAAGGACCATTCCGAAGAATATGAAGTCACATTAGGTAATCGTCGGATCATAGGCTTCTTGCACCTACCCGACGCTTATCGCAGCTTGACACGACCTTCTTCGGCGCTCGAGCCGAGCCATTCCCCAATCGGCGTAGCAATACGCCGCTATCTAATTTACTGTCGGCTTAACACACGTCCAGGTTGCGTATGATTGGTAATCACCGAATAGTCGAGAACTCTTCCAAATCTCGACCTTCTCTACCACTTCCCCGGCGAAAGGTTATTTCCCGGGTGCATTGAGCATAATTTTCACGAGCCAGACTATTTATTCCGGCTGCGGTGAAATCCCCAATATTTGAGGGGATATATAAACGTTGCCATCTTCATCGACCTTCTTGTTGGCAGCGTTCTTTTCTTGCCTGTTTGGGCAAGGTAACCCCCTCACCGCACATTTGATATTTAAGGCTTTCTCAGAAGGGTATTTTACGCCGCTTCTGGCCTTGCTTCATGGTTTCTACATGAGCTCGGTAGACTAAGACTTGCCTACATTAATAGGTTACGATGGTGCCGTTCGATCGAGTAAACGCCAATCTGATCATTGCCAGCATACCGAAATGATGCGTTCCGTGCCTATTTGGTGGTCTTCATGGCGGTAGATATCAGCTTGGGAATGACCGATATCCGTGTGGCCACATCGACCCCCGCTTCGCTTAGTCTCCTTACCTTGTCCTCCGCCAATCCAGTACCTCTGGATATGATCGCCCCGGCATGACCCATTCTCTTGCCCGCGGGCGCCGTCATACCAGCCACGAATGATACCACCGGCACGGACGCGTTTTCCTGGATATACTCGGCGGCCATCTCCTCAGCGGCTCCTCCGATCTCACCGATCAGTACGATGCCTTTGATATCGTCCCTGCCTTCACACATCCTTAGGGCGTCCACCATGCTGGTGCCGGTCACGGCATCTCCGCCTATCCCGATGCACAACGTCTGGCCTATACCAGCATCGGTAAGGGACTGGACGACCTCATAGGTAAGCGTGCCGCTCCTGGAGATCACTCCGACCGGTCCGGCCATGAATATGGAATTCGGCATGATGCCTAACTTGATGGTTCCGGGTATCGCTATCCCAGGCGAGTTAGGCCCGATGATCGTGACCCCCATGGACCGAGCATAATAGGCGATACGTACAGTGTCCTGAGGGGGAACGTGCTCGGTCACCATGACGATGGTCCTGATGCCAGCCTCGATCGCCTCGTAGGCAGCCTCCTTAGCGTGGATAGCTGGAACAAAAATGACCGACGCCTCAGCCCCGAACTCCGCCATACATTCATGAACGGTGTCCAGGATAGGGGTCCCATCATCCAAGGCCCCTGCCTTTCCGGGAGACACCCCGGCAACGATGTTTGTGCCAAACTGTTTCATGGCAGCGGTATGAATCCTTCCCTGGTGCCCGGTTATGCCCTGGACGATCACAGGGGTTTCTTTGGACAATGTCAATTTAGGGTTCATCCTACCATCTCCTGCTTGAGCATTACGATAGCGGATTCCAGGTCCCTGGTGAAAGGGATCGCGGCGGAGGCGAGCATCTCCTTCGCCCGGTCTTCGTTCACCCCCCTCAGTCTCACCACGATAGGAAACTTAGGTCCAGACGACCCTATCGCTTTGATCACTCCCTCGGCCACTGTGTCGCACCGGGTTATACCGCCGAAGACGCTGACCAACAGTGCCTTCGGTCGTGGTTTGGCCCTTTTCCCAATGGCCAGATCAATGGCGGTGGCCACTTGGCCGGGATCGTCCGTTCCACCCAGGTCGACGAAGAGACCGCCGTGTAGCCCATTCAGCTCCAAAAGGTCCAGTGTTGCCATGGTCAATCCAGCCCCGTTCGCCACCACGGCTATCTCACCCTCGAGCTGCACCAGATTGACACTGGATATCCTTGCTTCCTTCTCCAGCTTGGTCAGGTCCCGGCCGACCAGTTTGTTGAATTCATGGTGCCGGTAGACCGCGTCATCGTTCAATATCACCTTGGCGTCTGCGGCCACCAGGTTCCCATCCTCTGTCATCAGGAGGGGATTGACCTCCACCAGATCGCAATCCTTTTCCATATAAAGGTCCCAAAGTGACCTGATGATCACACCCAGTTGTCCCTGGAGCGATCCTTCGATGCCGAGGAAGCGGGACACCCCTAGGATAACATAGTCCTGCACGCCTATGAACGGTGAAATGCTCCAAGTGGCGATCTGTGAGGCGGGAACGTTCTCGATATCGGTCCCTCCGTTAGAGCTGACGATCAGAGAAGGCATCCCGCGACGCGGATCGATGGTGATTCCAAGGTATACCTCGCCTTTGATCTTCCGCACCATCTCCTCAAGAAGGACGGCGTTGACAGGCAACCCTTTCACTTGGATATTGAATATCTTGCGCGCCTCTCCGATCGCCTCGTCTACGGTCATGGCGGTGACCACCCCTCCGGCCTTACCTCTTCCTCCGGCGAGCACCTGGGCCTTGACCATTACAGGCATCTCCAGATGGTCTAGGCAGGATGTGATCTGTTCGGGGGAGTTGCATGCCTTTCCCTTGGGGACCTTGATCCCATACTGCCGGAACAGATCCTTGCCTTCGGTCTCGTAGAGTCTCATGTTCTCGAATCGCACTAGCGACTGGAATGGTATAACGTCTTTGCGCTTCCCAACTTGAAAACGGGTAAGGCAAAAGCCTCTCAAAAGTATATATAGAGAGATTAACTTTCGAATTTTGATGCCGATCCTGAGCATAGCTGGAATGGGTCCAGATTCGAACATCTTCCTGGTTACGGGGGAAGACCCATTCGTGGTTGACACAGGAACCGGTTCAAATCATGCGAAGATTCTAGCCAAGCTGCGCTCCCTAAACAAGGGGAAGCAGCCTGACCGCATCATTCTGACCCATCGGCACTATGATCACGTTGGTGGGGCGGCCAAGCTCTCGAAGGAGTTCGGTGCCGAGATCTACATCCATGAGCTGGACGCGGACGTGGTGGAGAGGGCAGACCTTAGAGCCACAGCCGCTCACTTCTATACCAGCAAAATGGACCCGGTGAAGGCCAATCGCCTGAAGGGGGGAGAGGTGTTCGAGACCGGGGACCATCGCTTCGAAGTGGTACACACGCCTGGTCACACTGCCGGAGGAATATGCCTTTTTGACAGGGGCACCGGGGACCTCATCAGCGGTGACACAGTGTTCGTCGGCGGGGTGGGCCGATGGGACCTGGAGAGCGGAAACCGCAAGGAGCTCGTGGCTTCTGTGAGAAACCTTATTAGCCTAAGTCCCAAGGCAATCTATCCGGGACATGGCGAAAGCACAAACATGGACGCGGCCATGGTCGTCAAGGATGCACTGACATACCTGGGGGAACTCTAGATGGAAATAATCAAGGGCAATGCAAACGGCGGTAAGGTATGCGAGATACAGGACGATAAGTTCGAGATGGTGGTCTCGGAGCTGCGCTCCGGTCACTTGATCGTGTACCCTACGGAGACCATCTACGGCCTCGGCGCCGACCCGTTCGACGAACTGGCGGTAAAGCGCGTGTTCAAGGCAAAGAAGCGTCCCTATGATATGCCGCTCTCCATAGCCGTGAGCAACGCCCGGATGCTGGAAGAGCTGGCGTTCGTAGACGACCGCGCACGGAAGCTGATCGACATGTTCCTGCCGGGACCGTTGACGCTTTTGCTGCAGAAGAAGCCGGTCGTCCCGGACATGGTGTCGGCCGGATCGCCTGAGGTAGGGATCAGGATCCCAGACCACCCGTTCGCTTTGAGGTTGATAAACGAGTTCGGTCCGATCATTTCCACCAGCGCCAACCTACACTCCCGGCCCAACCCGATCACGTGCCAGAGCGCCATCGATGATCTGGGCGAGTCCGTCTCCATCTACGTGGATTGCGGACCCAGCCCTATCGGCAAGCCATCCACCATCGTTCAACTTCTCGAAGGCGACGTCGAGGTCATCCGCCCGGGGGCGATCCCCATTGAGAAGGTCGAGGCTGTGCTACATGGATGAGCATGCGTTGGATTGCGTCAGAAAGGCCGGCCGGATCGCCGGCGAGGCGCGCGAGCTTGGCGTGAGCTTGGTCGCTGCGAACGTTCCCTTGGTCAAGGTGGCCGAAGAGACGGAAGCGTACATCTATGAAAAAGGGGCCAAGCTTGCTTTCCCGACCAACATCAGCATCAATGATATTGCGGCGCACTTTTCACCGAACCTGCACGACGACACGCGGTTCCAGAACGGGGATGTCGTCAAAGTCGATGTCGGAGCCCATGTGGAAGGGTACATCGGCGACACTGCCGCGAGCGTCGAGGTGGGTACAAAGAACTGGACCGATCTGATCGGAGCGTCGTCAAGAGCGCTGACCTTCGCCACCGAGATGATCAATGACGGCACGCCGGTCAATGCCATCGGCGGAGCGGTCGAGCGCAGCATCAAGGAATCTGGCTTCCGGCCGATCGTGAACCTGAACGGGCATGAGGTCAAGCAGTATAACCTTCACGCGGGCCTTTCCATACCGAACTACGACGATGGCACCGCCACCAAGATCAGGGAAGGAATGACCATCGCGGTCGAGCCCTTCGCGACGAACGGCGCCGGGCAGGTGGACGATGTCAAGGGGGGCAACATCTATCGCATCATACGGGACCGTCAGCTCAAGGACGCGGAATCGATGCGCCTGTTCGAGCAGATCAAGGCCGAGTTCGGTTCAATGGCGTTCTGTGAGCGCGGATGTCAGAAGATGAACAAGGATGCGCCCCACCTGCTGAAGAACTTGTTCCGCCATGGAGTGATAATGAGCTACCCGATGATGCGGGAGATGAAACATGGCATGGTATCGCAGACGGAGCACACGCTCCTGATCGTCAACAACCGTTGCGAGATCACCACCAAGGTGTGAGTCCAGCCAGCCCGTCAGAGCCGATTCTCACGCTCATAAGCTTTAATTTAGCCCAGCGGTATTACCCATCGAGAAGGTCGAGGCTGTGCTACATGGATGAGCATGCATTGGACTGCGTAAGGAAGGCCGGCCGGATCGCCGGCGAGGCGCGAGAACTGGGCATAGGCCTGGTGGCGCCGAACGTGCCCTTGGTCAAGGTGGCCGAGGAAGTGGAGGCTTACATCTGCGAGAAGGGTGCCAAGGTGGCATTCCCGACCAACCTCAGCGTCAACGACGTGGCGGCGCATTTTTCACCGAACCTGCATGATGACATGCGATTCTCCGTCGGCGACGTGGTCAAGGTCGATGTCGGCGCTCATGTCGACGGATACATCGGCGACACCGCCGCGACGGTCGAGGTGGGCACCAAGAACTGGACCGACCTCATCGGAGCGTCGGCGAGGGCATTGACCTTCGCCACCGAGATGATCGCTGATGGAACGCCGGTGAACGCCATCGGAGGGGCTGTCGAGCGCAGCATCAAGGAGTCCGGTTTTCGGCCCGTGGTCAATCTGAACGGCCATGAGATGAAACAGTACAACCTACATGCAGGGCTCTCGATACCCAACTTTGACGACGGTACGACCACAAAGGTCAGGGACGGAATGATCATCGCGGTAGAGCCTTTCGCCACCAACGGGGCCGGCCAGGTCGACAACGCCAAGGCGGGCAACATCTATCGGATCATCCGCGACCGTCAGCTCAAGGATGCGGACACCATGCGCCTGTTCGAACTGATCAAGACCGAGTTCGCCACACTTCCGTTCTGTGAACGGCAATGCCAGAAGCTGAACAAGGACGCGCCGCACCTTCTGAAGAACATGTTCCGGCATGGTGTCATCATGAGCTACCCGATGCTGCGCGAGGCGCGGCAGGGGATGGTATCTCAGACGGAGCACACGCTCGTCATAGTGAAGAACCGTTGCGAGATCACCACCAAGGTGTAAGCCCAGCCAGTATCCGCCGGAAGGTTCTCCGGCTCAGAAGCTTTAATTAGCCCAGCGGCATTACGCAGGAGCACTGATGCGAGGGTAGCCAAGCCAGGTCAAAGGCGACAGACTCAAGATCTGTTCCTGCAGAGGTTCGCCGGTTCAAATCCGGCCCTTCGCACCATCACCTGCATTTCTGAAGGCATTTTTTCTGTCAACGGGGCATTCCCTTTTTTGGGTATTTGGTTGAATGGAATTTCCCGCTCAACTTGCTTTCATCGAACCATGCCCATTCGATCTTCGGCATGATCTCTTTTCGGCGGTCTCAATTGAAAGATGTAATGGCGTCCTGCTTATCGCATCGATCCATAATGGGATTGGATCATACGATATGCGGACAAGCTTCGCCGAGTTATCGACCAGTTCGCAATCTGATACCGGTCAATGCGAGATGGCAACCAGATTGCCAAGCTCTTCCGCGGGGGCGGTGACGACTCAACTTTTCATTCACTGTCCATTCTTCCGATTCCTGATCACGATGATCAAACCGATTATGGCAACGGCCAGAAGAGCTAAGGCTATTGACAGATAGGCCAGGTTGTCATTACCAGAGGGCGCCGTCGCTCCATCGGAATTCGAAGGGGAGATGGTCAGAGCCGATGATTGGGCTCCCACCCCTCCTGAGCTATGCGCCGCCACAGCAAAGGAATAGCTCTCCCCTTCCGTCAACCCGGTGATCATAGCCGATGTTCCGGATGTGTGCTTGATATCGATGCCGTTCTGGTAAACGATGTAGTAATCAATGGAGGAAACGTCAGCCGGAGCTGTCCAGGACAGCGTGACCTTTGCTATGTCTATCGTGGTGATCAGATTGGTGGGCTTTCCCGGGACTGCAACGCTCGAAATCGGAGTCACCGCAACCGCTGTTGTCTGTGCTCCAGTTCCGATCGAATTATGTGCCGCCACAGTGAAGTTGCACGTTTTCCCATTGGTCAGGCCGGTGACGATCCCGGAGGTTGTGACGGAATGGATGGTGTCGACCCCGTCCTGATAGACGATGAAAAAATCGATGATGGCGCCTCCATTATTGTTTGGAGTGATCCACGATAGTGATACCTGTCCATTTCCTGGTGCCGCAACGAGTCCGGTCGGAACCTCCGGTATCTTAGAGATGGTCGTTGGAGTCGCCATTACCGCCGATGACAATTCACCGATGCCAATCGAGTTATGCGCTACGATGGCAAAGCTGTACTGATGATCGTTCATCAGATCCTGGATCGTCGTTGAGGTTGTTAGGCAATGTTCGGATCTGGCCGTTCCATCGATATATACCAGATAGTAATCAATGACCGACCCTCCATCGTTTCCCGGGGCTGACCAGGTAAGGGACACCTGGGAATTGCCTGGAGTGGCGATCAATCCGATAGGTTCTCCGGGGACGGTTGGGGATAGATTCGGAGTTGCTGAAATGCTTGAGGTCTTTAGCCCGGTTCCGATCTGGTTGTGCGCGGCGATGCTGAGATCATAGGTCTGTCCATTTGTTAGTCCGGTGATGATTGCGGAGGTCATCGTTGGATGTTGAACATCGCTTCCATCCTGATAGACGATATAGAAATCGATGGCCGCCCCTCCATCACTATCCGGCGTTGTCCAAGATAGAGACACCTGGCCTTCACCCGGGGAAGCGGTCAGTCCGGTCGGCGTATTTGGGACCGTTAAGATCGTGGTCAGTGCGCTTGGAGTGGCTGAAGCACTGGAGGTCTGTGGTCCTGTTCCAGCTGTATTGTGCGCAGCCACTTTGAAGCTGTACGATACTCCATTCGTTAGCCCAGTCACCACATGGCTTGTTGATGAGGGATGAGCAATGTCGATGCCATCCTGATAGACGATATAATAGTCGATCGATGAGCTTCCGTTGTTGGTCGGTGCTGTCCACGTAAGAGAAGCTCGGGCATTTCCAGCATTGGTCAAAAGAGCAGTCGGGGCGCTTGGTGCACTAGGAGCTAGGGATGGCATAGCAGTCACAAGGGTTGACTGTGTACCCAGGCCTGCCAGGTTATGGGCGGAAACGGTGAAGGAATATTGTTGACCATTGACCAAACCGGCGATTATTGTCGATGGACCGGTGAGGTGATAAGGCAGTGCAGCTCCGTCCTGATATACCACATAGTAATCGATCGCCCTGCCACCATCGAAGACAGGTGCAGTCCAGTTCAAGGTGATCTTTCCGTTGGCGAGAGCCCCAGCCAGCCCGGTGGGGGCATCAGGAACACCATATGGTATTGAATGAATGGCGCTTGAATTATGGCCTATTCCTGCACTGTTATGAGCCGCGACGGTGAATGAATATGTTTGACCATTCGTCAATCCCGTGATTATTCCTGAAGTGGTGGTGTTGTGATGGACATCGACGTTGTTTTGATAGATCACATAATAATCGATCGCCGCCCCTCCATTATAGCTTGGAGGTGTCCATGATAGCACGACTTGTTCATTGCCCGGCGTCATAGACAAGTCGGTTGGTTCGTTAGTTGTATCGGGTCTCGGAGTGGCTAAAACACCAGAGGACTGTTGCCCGATATAACCAAATGGAGTACTATGACCGGTCGAATAAAAGCTGTGAGCAGCAACGGTAAAATTGTAGGTTTGCCCATTGTTCAGATGGATTATGGTAGATGTCGCTAAAGCATCTGAATTGTAGGTGGTATCCCATACATTATTCCCGTCCGCATATATTGTGTACCCATCGATGACGGCCGCGTAGCTATTGGCAGGGGCGGTCCAAGTTAGAGACACTTGGCCGTTGCCAGGGGTCGCTGAAAGATCGGTCGGTGCTTCGGGAACTGCTCTCGGAATCGCTATGATATTGATTTGTGCGCTGTCTCCCGCAAGATTATGGCTCGCAAAAGAAAAAACGTATGTCTGGCCATTGTTTAAGCCAGTGATCGTCACGTTGTTGTTGGATGTATTCACAATATCGATACCATCCTTATAAACGATGTAATAGAGTACAGTGCCGCCCCATTCTGAACTAGCCCAACTAAAATTGATCTGCCCATCTTCAGGGATTGCGTAAATATACTTGGGAGGTCCTGGAACGGTAATGGGTATGCCGTATACCATATCACATTGTGGACCAGTCCCAGCAGCGTTATTTGCCGCTACTGTGAATCCATATGAACGATAATCTTCTGTCAATCCATCGATTTCCGCCATAAGGCTAGTGTAATGATCTGGGAGTGCGATATTATTTAGGTAGATTGTATAATAGTCAATAGTACTGCCTCCATCAGAAACTGGCGCAGTCCAATTCAGTGTCACATGGTTAATACCAGGGACTGCTGTGAGCCCGGTCGGGACTCCTGGCACAGTCGGAGTTTGGTCCGCGGTTGCCGTATTCATTCCGAAAACTACCAGTGAACTAGAAAGTAGCATTATTCCTATGACTAAGATATTTACAATTGCTCCCGCACTCTTCCTCACACGATTCCCCCGAACTGGAACAGACTATGAGCCTAGAAAGCTTAAGGATTTTGGGAGACTATCTCATCCAGTTAATCTTGTTTTGCGCCAACGAGTGAATATTGTCCAATATTGAAAGAGAGACGATTGGGAAAAGGTAGGTGAACGGAACATCCTTTTTATCGAGAATTGATTGTTCTGATCTGGAAATATCAAGGTCAAATTCGCCCCACCATCATCGTCTGGTGCACAAGGGAATGGTGAGATTCCATACTAATTGTTTAAGAAAAGGTCGTCTAGTGTCAAACGAGCCCATCGATCATTAGATCAACGCGCTCCAGGAACTGCGAGCCCGATGAAGGATATCGGAAAGAAAATCTCACAGCTTCCTCTTGCTCCTCCTCAAGACCAGGAATCCCGCGACCATGGCAACCGCCAAAATAGCCAGGACCACGGAGAAATATAACAGGTTGCTGCCATTTGTCGCGTTTGCACCGTTGGGGCTTGCCGCACCGTTCGATACCGTTTGGGTCGATGACTGGGTTCCGACGCCGCCCGAATTGTGGGCCGCCACCGCGAAGGTATAGTTCTCGCCGTTGGTCAGGCCGGTGATGGTGACGGTGGTGAAGGACGTATGACGTACATCGACCTCGTTCTGGTAAACGATGTAATAATCGATGTTGGAACTGTTCGATGGGGCGGTCCAGGACAGGGTGACGGTCCCATCCCCTTCCGTTATGGTCAGGTCGGTCGGTACACCGGGTACCTCGACGCCGGAGGTAGGCGTGGCCGTGTCAGCCGTCGTTTGGCCTCCGACCCCTACCGAATTATGTGCCGCCACGGTAAAGCTGTACGATTGTCCGTTGGTCAGACCGGTGACATTCTGCGATTCCGTTGCCGGGTGGGATATGTCGATCCCGTCCTGATACACGATGTAGTAATCGATCGCAACCCCTCCGGCACCATCTGGGGTAGTCCATGATAGGGAGACGTGGGCGTTGCCTGGTACCGAGGTCAGACCGGTTGGGACGCCGGGAACCGTCGGGGCCGGGTTCGGAGTAACCGAAACGGCGGCCGTCTTCGGTCCAGTCCCTACGGAATTGTGCGCCGCGACGGCAAAGCCATAGGACCGACCATTCGTTAGGTTGTTGATAATGGTCGAGGTGGAATCGACGTGCGCCACATCGGCGTTGTTCTGGTAGACGACGTAGTAGTCGATCTCCGCTCCGCCGTCATCGGCCGGCGCGTTCCATGCAAGGCCTACCTGTCCATTATCCACTGAGAAGGTCAGATTGGTAGGGGCGCCGGGAACGGTAGTGCCCGGAACGTTGACCAGGGGATGGTTGTCCTTGCTGCTGCCCTCGCCGATCGGATAGGGGTTATCCACTATGCCATCAATGTTGGCGTCTGGTGTCGTCCAGTCGCTCCAGTAGTTTCCGGACGATCCGGTGTTCCAACGGTTGCCCACGCCGGTATCGGCGCATTGGGGATGCAACGCGTTGTACACGGACGACGATCCATTGTTCCCGACAATGACGTTGCCATACACATTGTTATAGTCGGAATTAGCGAGATGGATACCATGCCCGACGTTGTCCCTCAGCGTATTGTTGGTTAGGGTGTTGTAATTTGAACCGTTGAGCACGTAGATCCCGTTGTCGCCGCTGGAATAGCAGATGTTGTTGGATAGGACATTATTGCTTGAGGATCCGGCCATCATTATGGCGCAGGCCCTGGTCGCCCGGCACGTGTTATTCTTCATGATGTTGTTGCTCGAGCCGAACGTGTAAATGCCATGGGCGGCATCGATGCAGACGTTATCGGTAAGTGTGTCATACCCAGTATTGTTCAGGAAGATACCGTAAGGATCATTGCCGCTGCAGTTGCTGTCGGTCACGGTGACATGGCTCGATCTGACGATCTCGACTCCATTGTTGTTACCGTGCAGGTAGCAATTGCTGATGACCAGATGAACGGTGATACCACTGACGTATATGCCTGCGCCGCCCGCGCTGGTCGTGTTCCCCGATATGTCAAAACCGCTTATCACATAAGGGTCGTTCGCCGTTCCCGAGCCGGTGCAGCCACCTGATGCCTTCAGTGCCAAGAGATCGTCGTTACTGGCGATGTGGATCGGCGAATGTGACACATAGGTCGGTTCGCTCGCCTGCACATCACCAATGCTTCCCACTGAAGCGAAGATCGATATGACCAGTGAAAATGATACGAGGATCAGAAATCCCCTGCCAGTAATTGCCTTCATGTCCTCTGCCTCCCGTTCCTCATGAGGATTCGAGGCCTATGGAGGGATTTCGATATTTAAGGTTAACGATTGCTATGGAAATCCGGTCGAAGGAACGGATGGCACGACCGAGGTCGATAAGTACTGGCCTTATCTCACTTAGGGCCGCCTCTATGCATGACCGTGCCCCTTACGACGAGCACCGGGCATTCGGCCATTCTTATGACCTTCTCGGCCACGCTCCCCATCACCAGTTTGGAGACGCCCGAGCGACCGTGGGTGCCCATGACCACCAGGTCGAAGTCCCTGGTGTCCTTGATTATCACCTGGGCCGCCGAACCTCGTTCGATCCGGGTCTTCACCTTGACCCTCCTCTTCTCCCCTTCGCTCTTGATATAGGCCACGGCCTTGGCACCTTCATCCTCCAAGGTCGGAGCCAGATTGGGAACGTTTGGCATGTTCCGGGCGAGTATGGAACCCTCGTCGATGACGAATAGCGCGGTAACCTCCGCACCGGTCATTTTCGCCAAGGCCAATCCGTGGTCTGTTGCCTCTTTTGAATATTCGCTGCCATCTGTTGGAATCAATATCCGGTTATACATCTTTAGGCTCCTTTGCCGTCTGAACCTGCGGCTCCTCTGCGTTCACAATGTTTCCTTTCAAGAACGGTGCCACCAGGACCATCATCAATAGGATCACGCCTCCGATCAGGAAGGCGAAATCAACGCTGTCCGCGAATGCCGTCAATATCTGCGAGGAATACTGTGGCATGACCGTTAGGTATGCAAGGATATCAGTATTGTGCGGCACGGCGTTATAGACCTCTGTCGCAAGACTGCCTTTCAGCGCGTCGTCGATGTGCAGGTTGATGAGCGATGCGAAAACAGCCGTTGCCACGGTGCTTCCTATGGCACGGAATAGGTTGACACCGGATGTGGTCATCCCCATCTCGTCCGTCCTTGCACTGTTCTGGACCGCGACCATTATCACCGCCATGACGCAACCGAGGCCAACGCCAAGAAGGAATATGTAGGCCACGAAGAGCCACACACTATCTCCGAGTCCCAATGTGGACATCATCGCCATCGAGGCGCATGAAATTATCGGGCCAGTGATGACCCATGGCCTGTAACCGGTCCTTTGGACGAACTTGCCGCTCAATGTGGCTGTGATTATTAGGCCGGCGACCATGGCGATCAAAAGGTAGCCTGCCTCTTTGGACGATAGTCCGAAGATGTAGATGCTGAACATCGACAGGTAGGCCATCGCCCCGGTCATGCCGAGACCGAAGATCAACATGGCGAAGGAGCCGCAGACGAACGTCCTGTTCTTGAACAGACGCGGTGCGATGACCGGGTCCTCTGCCCTGAATTCCAGGAAGATGAATGTTCCGAGCAGCACGGCCGCTGCCAGGACCATCGATCCGGATTCGTAGCTGACCCAATCGAACTCACTTCCCGCCCAGGTGAAGAACAACAGCAGGTCCAACAGGAACAGGCCAAGGACGGACATGCCGAGGAAGTCGATCCTCTTCTTATTGACGACCTCGACCGACGGGAACTGCCTCGCGATCATGAACAGCGAAAGTGCCACGATCGGGACATTGATGAAGAACACCCAGTTCCAGCTGATATAGTCCGTTATGAGCCCACCGAGGATTGGTCCTGCAGCCGTACCCAGCCCGAAGATCGCCCCCATGACCCCCTGCATCTTTCCCCGCTCTATTGGTGAGTATAGATCGGCGATGGCGGCTGTGGCCACTGGCATCAGGATGCCTGCTCCCAATCCCTGTATGGCACGGAAGATGATGAGCATCTCCATGGATGAGGAGAAACCCGCACCGACGGAACCGGCAAGGAACAGGCTTAGCCCGATCAGGAAGAATGGCTTCCTCCCATACAGATCGGACAGTTTACCAGCGATGGGGATGGCTATGGTCTCGCACAGTAAATAGGCGGTGAACATCCAGCTAAAAAGACCCAGGCCGCCAAGATGAGCAGCGATGTTCGGGCCGCTGGTGGCGACGATGGTCCCATCCAAACATGCGGCCAGCATTCCCAACATCAGACCTGCCATGATGAGCCTGCGGTGCTTCGGGTCGATGTTGGACCAACTGATCGAATCGTTAGTGTTCAATTGATGATCTCCAAGTTAGTTTCGACTTGTCAAGTCAACTCGCTATTTAATCGTGTTGACTTAACAAGTGGAATATGATTTTATTAAAAGCAGACATATCCATGTCCGATCCGATGGACTATCGAGACTTTGTCATTCCCCTCAAGAAGATGAGATCGATCCTTGATTCCTCCATGAACCGGACACTGAAGGACAAGGATTTCACTGCGTCTCAGGTGCCTTTCATCATGGAGATCGGCGAGAACGAAGGTATCTCGATGAAGAATCTGAGCACGGCCCTGGGCGTTGACAAAGGATTCACGACCAGAGTGGTGAGGGTCCTCATCGACAATGGCTTCGTGGAGAACAGGGGAGAATCCTCCAGGACATATAGATTGTACCTGACGGAAAAAGGTAAGGAAGCGTTCGATCTCTCGACGACGACCCTGGACCAGGCCCTCGGTCAGATATTCGAATGTTTGAATGACGAGGACATCAACAACCTGAGAAAGATCTCCGCAAAGATGAACAAAAGACTGGATGAGCTGTATAAATATTGAAATCAGAAAGTGGAAGAATGCGGCTGTCCCCTATCTTGCTCGGGATTTCGATCATTTCGACAGGAGATCATCCTGGGTTTTCAGATCTCCATATCTTTCTGGATCCAGCCAATGGTTTGTCTTAGATATTGAAGCATGAGGAAAGACGAACACCTTCGATCCGTCTGGAAGACCATGAATGATGCCAGATGCAAGAAGCCATGACTGGAGGATCAATAGGCATGGATATTATCGGCGGATGTGGAGGCCGCTCCATGCGCCATTTGCTCAAGTCGCGGCTTATATTCCACCTACATGGATGACCGAATATCTCGCCAGATACCTCGAATCACACTTCCAGAGCCTTCTTACTTTTTCATTCCGTTCTTGATTGCATCTTTTCCATTGATATATTCGCCTCCCCTGCATTCCTTCTGAACATCGAATCGCATATTCTCGATGCTGCACGGGGTGATTTTCCCGCACCAGGAGCAACGAGCAGTATTGCCCACAAGTGAAGAGGTGAAGAAGGCCATCGCCGTTTCGAATTGTTCGGGAGAATCGGCCCATTCGTTACATATCGCACACTTGATTTGACAACGTATTTGGTTGGGCATTGGGGAGAATAACTAAAAAACCGTATATCAAACCGCCAGTTGAGACGTGATATTCTCGATGATACTCAACTTCAGACATGTCAGCAGAACATCAGAGCAGCACACTGGCAAGAGGTTAGTTCGGAAATGCTTCCCGCTCTATGGGAAATAATATGAGCACCCTCCATTCCTCGTTAGATCGGGGAGTTCGATCAGCATGGTGAATCTTGAGATCGGACAAAGACGACTTACCGCGCAGGGCATTTGCGGAGATCACTTTATGGATCCCCTTGAAGCGGTGCGGTCCCTAGGAGCGGTCCAGGCCCAGGATTACACCGCAGCGATGTGGGCGATCGGACTCCGCACTAGGAATTCATCTGCCAAGAATGTCGAAAAAGCTCTCCTCGACCGCACCATAGTCCGATCGCCCCTCCTTCGGAACACCATACACATCGTTCCCTCGGAAAACTATCGATGGATGTTGAACCTGTTCTCAGGGCGGATGCGGAAGAACTTGACGAGCATTGTAAGGTCGAACCATATCGAACTAGCTCAGGGCACGATCGAAAAAGGTCAAGAGATAATCAGAAATGCATTGCAGAATGGGAATGAATTGACCCGCAACGAGCTTGGGGATATCATGCTGGAAAAGGGCATAAAGGTTAAGGGATTGGCCCTGCTGCTATTGGTTCAATATGCCCATATCGATGGACTGATATGCTATGGGCCAAGGAGAGGAAGCCGCCAGTCCCTGGCCCTAACCGATGAATGGCTTCCGGCCTTTCGGGATGTGGGGCCCGATGAGGCAATGGACCGGATAACGATTCAGTATTTCAAAGGGCATGGGCCGGCGACCCTTCAAGACTACGCCTGGTGGACGGGGCTCAAGATATCGGATGCTCTCAATGGACTTGAAAGGGTCAAGGCCGAACTAGCTCGCCTTGATATCGATAAGACCACCTACTGGATGGCGCCCCATAAGGGAAAGGGTTGCAGGGATCTCCCCAAGCTGTGGCTTCTGCCAAATTACGACGAATATGCCGTCGGATACAGAGACCGGCGGGCGATGATCAGACCTGATTTCCGATATCAGCCAGATTATGCTCGGGGAAGCATAGAATTGTCCAACGTCATTGTCGTTGATGGAGAGATCGTAGGCACTTGGAAACGGGTCTTCGAAAATAGGTCGTTGCAGGTGAAGGTCCGGACATTCATCGAGCTAAATAGGTACGAACAGGATCTATTGGCAGAGGAAACAGAAAGGTACATTTCCTTCATGAACGAACCCTGATACATATCTTCAGACCGGATCCGCCTGTTTGCCAGGTTTTCTCTTATCACGGTGAATATTCGATACATCTTCCGAAAATGATTCTCTGACCAATAACAATATACTATTGTTAAATTGTGTCAACGGCTCTATGGTAAGCTTAAGGATAGACGAGAAAGTGTGCAGCGGATGTGGGATTTGTTATGGAGATGAATGTCCAGAGCTATTCGTTGAGGGAGACAATGGCATCAGCGAGATCCTACCATCGTTCCAGAAGGGCAGTAAGTCTATCGGGGACATCCCAGCCGATAAGGCAGCGAGCGCCAAGAGCGCAGCGATGGCCTGCCCAAATAACGCGATCACCATCGGTTGATCGGCCCTCGCTTTGAGGGACCTAACCATTCTTTTATAAACAATCCTTAATGCTATTATTCGACTTCGTCAAACGGGCACTGGCGATTCAGAGAAAATTGATGAGGCCATCTCCCGCATTCTCGAGTATATCGAACATATCCTCATGGGACCTTTTCCAGACCTGAGCGGGGAGACCTGGTCAACTTGCTGTAAAACGATAGGGAGACGGTCTCATATTTGAGCAGGTTACGCAATCAGGTCCAGGATGCAGACCGTGATGCTGCTGGCATTGGCCATCTTCCTGGTGACCTACATTCTGATCTCGGTTAGGCGATTCGGCAAGCTTAACCTGGAAAGGCCAGTGGTAGCTCTCTTCGGTGCCTCGCTGATGGTCGTATCCGGTGTCGTCACCGCCGACCAGGCCTTCGCCTCCATCCAGTTGGACATCCTGGGCCTGTTGCTCGGCATGATGATCATCGTGGTATCGTTGGAGCTCTGCGGGTTCTTCACCTGGGTATCGGTCAGAATGATAAGGGCCTCAAAGAACCAATTCCAATTCCTGGTTCTGGTGATGGTCGTAACGGCGCTGCTGTCGGCACTGATACTGAACGACACGGTCGTGCTCCTGTTCACACCGATCGTGATCAGGGCCTGCCGTTTGATCAAGGCGAATCCCATACCGTTCCTGGTGGCGGAAGCGGTGTCGGCCAACATCGGCAGCGTGGCCACGCCGGTTGGGAATCCGCAGAACGCATTCATTGTCACCCAGTCCCACATCACCTTCGCCGAATTCACCGGCAAACTGCTTCCAGTGACATTGATGTGCCTGATCATCGCTATCGTCCTAATATGGGTCGTGTTTAGGAAGGACCTGAGGGACGGGTGTGAAAGGAACGGCCGATACTGGCTCTGTGAAAGGAGCAAACCCATTGATGCTGAGAAGGCCGTCATGGAGATAGCCCCCTCGTCGGTTCACCGCTCCGTTTACCTGGTGCTCGGAGCATTGGTTCTGGTCTTCATTGGATTTGTCCTATCCCCTTACATCAACCTGCCACTGGCCATGGTGGCCTTCATCGGTGGAGCGGCCGTCCTCATGTTCCTGCCGTTCTTCAACCGTTCCATCCAGCCAGTGGAGGTGTTGCGCAAGGTCGATTGGACCCTCATCCTGTTCTTCGTCGGGCTTTTCGTGGTACTGAAGGGAGTGGAAACATCCGGCCTGCTGGCAGAGATGATGGGCACTTTCCAGGCCAGCAGCGGTTCGGGCCTTACCAGCATACCCGGGCTGACCGGTTTCTGCGCTATCCTCTCCAATCTGATCAGCAACGTTCCGGCGGTGATGCTGCTGTCTCCCTTCGTGGCCAGCGTCGGCAGCAACAACCTTTGGCTGGCACTGGTCACGAGCTCCACGCTGGCTGGGAACGCCACCATCCTGGGGGCGGCGGCGAACGTGATCGTGGTGGAAACAGGGAACAAGATGGGGGTGGAGGTCTCGTTCTGGCAGTTCATGAAAGCGGGGCTGCCGATCACGATCATCACATTGCTCCTGTCGGTCGTGATGCTGGGGATGCTCTAGGGAATGCTCAGGAATTAGATGGACCGGGGCAAATACAGTCTGGCCCGGCACACGATCGTACCATTTGGGGTGCCTGTTATCCGTTTAAGGATAATGTTTCCTCTAAAGGCATGATACCTTAAATAGCGAGAAAGTAGCTGTGCTCTAACATGGAATTGGGAGTGTGGTTCGGAATCGGGTTCATTGTACTTGGCACGCTCATGCTGCTGTTCGAGTTGCATGCCCCTGGTACTTTCCTGATTGTACCCGCAACCGTACTGATGGTGCTCGGGGTCATCGGCATACTCATACCAGATGCGTTGTTCACCTGGTGGGCACCGATCGCAGCGGTGATCGTTCTTGTGCCAACCACACTGCTGACCATCAAGCTGTATCAGAGACTCTCTCCACCGGGACCGCCTGTGACGACCGTAGCGACCTCGTTGGTGGGCATGAAAGGGATCGTCACCACGGACGTGTATCCGCACACCCTGAGGGGAAAGGTGGAGATCGAGCACGATACCTGGTCGGCAACGTCTGAGACGATGATACCTAAGGGAAAGCGCGTGGTGGTCGTCAGCAGCGAAGGGGTGCACGTCGTCGTGAAGGAGATATGCGATGACCCAACGCGCACAGAAGTGAAGTGCCCGTGATACGGGGATAGTGATCTAGAGAAAGGAGAGGTAACAAATGGCGGACGCAACTTTGGAAATAATCATCGGATTGCTGATACTGGCGATTGTCGCAGTGATCGTCATCGTGACGAGCGGAGTGAAGATCGTTCAGCCTTACCAGCAGGCAGTATACATGAGGCTGGGAAGTTATGTCAGGATACTCGACCAAGGCATGAACTTCGTAACGCCGCTGATAAACACGGTGGTGAAGCTCGACCTGAGGACGCAGGTGCTGGATGTTCCGAGACAGGAGGTCATCACCAAGGATAATTCACCGGTCAATGTGGACGCTGTCATTTACGTCAAGGTCATAGACCCGAAGAAAGCTTTCTTTGAGGTCACGGACCATAGGGCAGCGACCATCTACCTGGCCCAGACCACCCTGAGAAGCGTCATCGGCGATATGGAGCTGGACGAGATCCTTTCCAACAGAGAAAAGATCAACCTTCATCTGAGGGACAAGCTGGACGAGGCTACCGACAAGTGGGGGGTCAAGGTCGAGGCGGTCGAGATACGTGAGGTGGACCCGGCCCCGAAGGTCAAGCAGGCAATGGAGGAGCAGACCTCGGCAGAAAGGTTGAGGCGCGCGGCCATATTGAAGGCGGACGGACAGAAGACCGCAGCGATCCTTAGCGCCGAAGGCGAGAAGAGGGCCAGGATCCTCCAGGCAGAAGGCCTTCGTCAGGCTAAGGTGCTGGAGGCGGAAGGCGAGCGCCTGGCGATCATCCTGAACGCGCAAGGTGAGGGACAGAAACTGAGGATACTGAGCGTGGGTTCAGCCTCACTGGACTCGAAGGCGCTCACGGTACTTTCATTGGACACGATGAAGTCCATCGGCAACGGACAGGCGACCAAGATCATCCTGCCGTTCGAGGTGTCCAAACTCATGGAGAACGTCTCCGAATAC
The DNA here is from genome assembly GCA_036504055.1 of Methanomassiliicoccales archaeon. Lineage (NCBI taxonomy): Archaea > Methanobacteriati > Thermoplasmatota > Thermoplasmata > Methanomassiliicoccales > Methanomassiliicoccales archaeon. Next base: position 43,625 of record DASXVU010000009.1, read on the forward strand.
CTAGGTGGAGGGACAAAGGCGCCGGAACGGTCCATATCCAACCGTGAGGAGATAGAGAGGGCGGTCGGAAAGGTCGACGATATCCTCGGTCCGATACCGACCCAAGACGAACTTAGGGCGGATTTCAAGAACATCGAGGATGCCGTCCAGAAGGACCGGATCGAAGCTGCAGAGGCGATCAAGGAGATGGAGAAGAAGAAGAGGGCGGCGATGATCGCGCCCGATGGCTCCGCCTGATCCAAACCCCTTTCATCATCCTTTTCTTTTCCTTCTATTGAGCCAGCGTGTCGCCTTAGGGCACGATTTCCTCCTTCGGACTGCTTCTAACAGACCCTTTTTTATATCACGAGCAACATAGCAACTATCGTTCTGCACGACCAGCATCGTGCGGTTCAAAAAAGGAATGGGTATCGTAATGTATGGTGGAAAACCAAGAGGCGGCGGTGGCGGCTACGGGGGACGACCAAGACAGGAAGGACCCCGGGAGATGACGAAGGTAAAATGTTCCGACTGCGGGGCAGAGACGGAAGTTCCATTCAAGCCGACCGAGGGCAGGCCGGTCTATTGCAGGGACTGTTATCAAAAGCACAAACCCGCCAGAAACGACAGGTTCTGAACCTGTCAAATTCATTCTTTTTCCTATTCTGATGAGTCATATCCAGCTTATTCTGCGACGATGCGCGTCATTGCATACCTGAAAACGAAGGTTTATAGAGCCTCGATCGCGAAAAGTAGGAACGTCCATCTCGAGATCGATGTCCTTAGGGTCATCAAATTCCCATGATCAACGGTGGTAACACAATCTCAATGCTACGATACAATGACATTGCATAGAATGTGGTGAGGATCGATAAAATCATAAGAAAGTGGACGGTGCGCGATTTGAACGCGCGGCCTCCTGCTTGCAAAGCAGGCGATCTTCCGGTCTGATCTAACCGCCCAATTAGGGGTCGTAAACGTCCTGGCAAATATATAGGTTTCCCGTCAGACGACGATCTCGGATCACAAAGGACTACCGTTCTAATAAGCGCCATCCGACGGTTTTTTGATCCATTACCTGCAGATCGCTCCTTCGTTGGCCCCTTTGACCAGCTTGCGATACTTTGCCAGCATCCCGTCCGGATGACGGTCGACGACCTCGACCTTTTCCAGGCGTTTCTTGATCTCCTTGTCGCTGACGCCGACCAGCTCAAGCTTTCTGGCAGGAATATCTATCAGGATGCGGTCCCCATCGATGACCGCGGCTATCGGCCCCTTGTCGAACGCTTCCGGGCAGACGTGTCCGATGCAAGGTCCCCTGGTCGCGCCGGAGAATCGGCCGTCGGTTATGAGCGCCACCGAGTCCGACAGGCCCATGCCGGCTATCATGCTTGTGGGCCCGAGCATCTCAGGCATCCCCGGTCCGCCCTTCGGTCCTTCGTAACGGATCACCACCACGTCACCGGGAACGATCTTCCTTTCGGATATGGCCTTGCTGACCTCGTCCTCGGAATTGAAACATCGCGCGGTCCCTTCGTAACGCATCATCTTCTCGCTGACGGCCGCCTGTTTGACCACTGAGCCTTCCGGTGCCAGGTTACCGAACAGGATGGCGATGCCGCCCTGAGCATGGAACGGCCGGTCCATCGGCCTTATGCACTCTTCGTCCGTCACCCTGGCCTCATCGGCGATCTCGTGGATCGTCTTTCCTGAGACGGTGTCCTCGTCGTACAGGTGGTCCTTTATGCGCTTCATGATCGCCGGAACGCCGCCGGCCCGGTCGAAGTCCCCCATGACGTATGGACCGCTGGGCCTTATGCTGGTCAGATGCGGGATCTCCTTGGAGAACTCGTCAAAGGTCTTGAGGCTGATCTTGATGCCAAAATCTGCCGCGACAGCCGGGATGTGCAGAGCGGTATTGGTCGAACCTCCGATGGCCATATCGACCCGTATGGCATTCTTGAATGAATCCTCGGTCACCATGGAACGGGGCGTTTTGTTCTGCCGCACCAATTCGACTATCCGCCGTCCGGACTCGCGGGCTATCTCACGCTTCTTCCTGCTGTCGGCCATGGCGGTCCCGCATCCTACCAGCGACAGACCGAGCGCTTCGGTCAGGCAGGCCATGGTGTTGGCGGTGAACAGGCCGGCACAACTGCCCGCTCCTGGACAGGCGCAGGCCTCGATGAGCTCCACATGTTCCTTGTCGGTCTTGCCTGCCTTGTACTCCCCCAGGGCTTCGAACACGCTCTGAAGGTCCAGGCGGTCCTTTCCGTTCACGCCGTGCTCCATCGGCCCTCCGGTGACGATGATCGTGGGCAGATCGCATCGGCCGGAGGCCATCAACATACCGGGAGTGATCTTGTCGCAATTGGTAACGCCGACCCATCCATCGAAGCAATGGGCCTTGACCATCAGCTCGACGCAGTCGGAAACGGTCTCCCTCGAGGCAAGCGAGTATCGCATGCCCGCGTGACCCATGGCTATGCCATCACAAATGCCTGGAACACCGAAGGTGAACGGAACACCTCCCGCCTCGATTATTCCCTGCCTGACCTCTTCGACGAGCGAATTGAGATGGATATGACCGGGAATGATGTCGTTCTGGGAGTTCGCTATGCCGATGAACGGCTTGGAAAAGTCCGCGTCGGTCAATCCAACTGCCCTGAGAAGGCTTCGGCTTGGTGCCTTCTCGATACCTTTTGTGACGATATCGCTGCGCATGCTATCTCCGGCATTGAATATGGGAAGGAGTAGATAATCTGTTCACTTCGAGAATGCCAGCATCACGCGAGCTTGACCGAGGCCTCATGCAGCCTTAGGAACAGGTCCGACAGGAATCCGGAGACGATGTCATCCCTACGGTTCACTTCCCTGATCCAGATGCGGATGCTGAGCGTTATCTTCGCGTCCGCGATGTCCGACACAAGGACCCGCGGCCGGAACATATCGTACGATATCCTGCCTTCGAATAATATCCTGAGATGCCTCAGATGCATCAGTCTGTCTATCTCCTTCTTTTCTTCACCAGGCACATTGGGCAGGATGAACGGGTTCTTGTCAGCAACATCGAGTATGATCCTAGTCACCCTATCGATGTCTTCCTCCGGCGAGAGCGTCAGCCGGAGCGGCACCTCGAAGAACCCCGCCTTGGTGTAGTTGATCACCTTGCTGCTGACGATCACGGAGTTTGGTACGACCACAAATTTTCCCTGCGGGTCCAACAGGACAGTTTTCGTCAGGGTAATGTCCTTGACCCTGGCGGGCTTTGTCTCGGGAGTGCCTCCGATGTCCACCCAATCCTCCAGCTGGATCTGACGTTCCAGACCCATCAGTATTCCCGCCATGAAGTTCTGCAATATCTGCTGTGAGGCCAACGCAATGACGATACCGACCAACCCGATACCGGCGGCGACCGTCGTGAAATCGATGTTCAGAAAGGTGATCATTCCGAATGACAGACCGGCCGCGATGATCGCATATTGGATCCAGCGGGCGATCAGCTTCGAACGTCTCTTACCGATACGTGTGTCAAATCCCCTGCGGAAGATCGCATACGCGAGCCGACCTACCGATAATGATAGGAAGATCAGGATCGAGAAGTAGACAAGTCCTTCCAGGTCTATGCCGAACACCTCAGCCATCGTCTAGGCGATGAGAATATACTGGATAAGATTGTATCTGTCTAAAAATAAAGAGAATTAAGGGGAAGGGATTTGTTCAATTGATACTGGAATTGGTTTGAAGCGTTTAGGACCTGAGAACGATCTCGATGTTAACACCATCGGGCACTTGAATCCTCATCAGTTGCCTCAGGGCGCGCTCATCTGCGTCTAGATCGATCAGTCTCTTGTGGATACGCATCTCCCATCTGTCCCATGTCTCAGAGCCCTCTCCATCCGGGCTCTTCCGGCAGGGAACCTGGAGCCTCTTGGTAGGCAGGGGGATAGGTCCGCGTATAGCGACGCCGGTCCTTTGGGAGATCTGCTTTATCTGTCCACAGACAGAGTCGACCTTCTTTGGGTCCGTGCCGCTCAGTGAAATCCTTGCGCGCTGTGCCATGTGATCATCTCAAAATATAAGAGGAAAGGGAAGGGGTTTACATCTCCTTCTTTTCGACTTCGATGCACATACCGGCTGCGACGGTAGCGCCCATGTCACGGATGGCAAACCTGCCGAGCTGCGGGAAGTCCTTTGCCCTCTCCACAACCATTGGCTTGGTCGGCTCTACCTTGACTATGGCGACATCGCCGGTCTTCAGGAAGGTCGGGTTCTCCTCCTTAACTGCGCCGGTCTTCGGGTCGAGCTTCTTCTGGAGCTCGATGAAGGAACATGCAACTTGAGCGGTGTGGCAGTGGAACACCGGGGTGTATCCAACTGGGATTGCCGTCGGGTGGTTCAGGACGACGATCTGGGCGATGAAGGTCTTGGCAACGGTCGGCGGGTTGTCGACTGGGCCTGCGACGTCTCCCCTCTTGATGTCGTTCTTGGCGATACCCCTGACGTTGAATCCGACGTTGTCGCCGGGGAGTGCCTGGGGCAGCTGTTCGTGGTGCATCTCGATGCTCTTGACTTCGCCTATCTTGTTGGACGGCATGAAGATGACCTTCATGTCCGGCCTCAGGGTACCGGTCTCGACACGTCCGACTGGGACGGTTCCGATACCGGTGATGGTGTAGACGTCCTGGATCGGCAGCCTGAGGGCCAGGTTGGCCTGGGTCGGCGGGACCTTCAGCTTATTGAGGGTCTCGATCAGGGTGTCTCCCTTGTACCACGGCATTTCCGCGGTGCCCTTCTTCAGGATGTTGGTGCCAGTGTAGGCGCTGATCGGGATGAACGGTACATCTTCCAGCTTGTAGCCGATGTTCTTCAGGAGGGCGGATACGGCTTCCTTTGTGGTGTTGAACGTCTTCTCGTCGTAGGCTGGCTTGGTGGCGTCCATCTTGTTGATGGCGATCATGATCTGCTTGACGCCTAGCACCTTGGCCAAGAAGATGTGCTCCTTGGTCTGGGCCTGCGGTCCGTCGGAAGCGGATACGACGACGCATGCTGCATCTGCCTGGGAGGTACCAGTGATCATGTTCTTGACGAAGTCACGGTGACCGGGGGCGTCGATGACGGTGAAGTAGTACTTGTCCGTCACGAACTTCTTGTGAGAGACGTCGATGGTCACACCACGCTCTCTTTCTTCCTTCAGGTTGTCCATGACCCATGCGAACTCGAATGTTGCCTTTCCCTTCTCTTCCGCGAGCTTCTTGTACTTTTCGATGACGAACTTGTCTATCGCGCCGGTCTCGAGCAACACCCGACCGACTGTGGTGGACTTTCCGTGATCGACATGACCTATGAACACAATGTTCATGTGGGGCTTTTCTGATGCCATTTTTCATCCTCCTTTTTATTTTCTATATACTGTAATATGCTTGATTTTTCTCGATACCGTTCTTGATATATAACGGTTTTTCATCCTTAGCCAGAGTAATATGCGGCGTCGTAAGGCTCTGGGTTGAGGCCCTTCCTCTTGCGTATGTCGCCTACAACTTTCGGCTGCAGTTCCTTCGGGACGATCACGAAGCCAGCGTTCTCAGTGGACCACAGAGCGCGGCCCTGTGTGGCACCGCGTATGGCGCTGGCGAACCCGAACATCTCGGCGACCGGCGCCCTGGCGACGATGACCGCGTTGATGCCCTCCTGGTTGATCTCCTCGATGGTGGACCGCCTGGACTGGAGCTCACGTATTGCGTCTCCCATCAGGTCCTGCGGGACGTTGATGTAGATCTTGGTTATCGGCTCTAACAATACCCGCTCTCCCATGCACATGGCGCCATAGATGGCAGACCTTGTGGCAGGGATGACCTGGCCCGGTCCCCTGTGGATCGAGTCCTCGTGCAGCTTGGCATCGACCAGTAGCATCTTCACGCCGGCGCACTTCTCTTGAGCGAGTGGTCCGACGGTCATTGCCTCATCGAAAGCCTGTTTGCACAATTCCATCGTCTCGTGCAGGTTCTGGATACCTTTCGTCATATCGATCAGGATGTTGTTGTCCTTGAAGCCAACGATCCCCTTTGCCTGGTCCTTGTCCATTCCCAGGTCGCTGAGCTGTTTGGCCAGTGCCTTCGGGTCCTTTATCTTGCCTTCGGTTTTTATGTCGCCAGCCTTCATCGCGGCCACTATGGCGTCTTCCAGCGGCAGGACTTCCATGAAGAAGCGGTTGTGCTTGTTCGGGGACTTGCCCTCGAACGGGCCTCCGTGCTGTTTCACGCACTCACGATAGACGACGATCGGTGCAGATGCCTTGATCTCCACCTTGTGGTCGTTGACTATCCTGTACTGGGTGATGTCCAGGTGCAGCTCTCCCATTCCGGACAGGAGGTTCTCTCCAGTCTCCTGGTTGATCTGTACTTGGATGGACGGGTCCGCCTTTGCGACGGTCCTCAGCACTTCGACCAGCTTCGGCAGGTCCTTCATGTGCTTGGCCTCGATGGCCACGGTGACCACCGGCTCGGAGTAGTGGGTGATCTTCTCGAACGCTTCCATGTCCTTGGCGGTGGAGATGGTCGAACCGGCGAAGGCATCCTTCAGTCCGGCGAGAGCCACTATGTTGCCTGCGTCGACCTCATCGACCGGGATACGGTCCGCCCCGACGCTCAGGGAGACGGTCTGGCAGCGGTTCATTCCCATGCCGACGATGTTGAGTTCCATGCCACGGATGACCTTACCGGAGAACAGACGGCCGATGGCCACCTCTCCAGCGTGCGGGTCCATGATGATCTTGGTGCACATGAAGGTGACCGGACCATTGGAATCGCAGGTCATCATGGCCTTGCCGACATCGGTCTCCAGGTCGCCCTTCCAGATGACCGGGATACGGACCTTCTGTGCGTCCTGCGGGTTCGGGACGTGGGTGATGACCATGTCGAGCAGGACCTCATGGACCGGGGACCTCTTGGCCAGGGTCTTCTGGTCCTCGTTCTTGCAGTACTCGTAGACGTCCTTGAACGATATTCCGGACTTCTTCATGTACGGGGCGGATATTGCCCAGTTGTTGTAAGCGGAACCGAAGGCGACGGAGCCGTCCTCGACCTTGACCTGCCACGACTTGCGCAGATCCTCGGGCAGCTGGGCGTTGATCCTCTTGTTGACCTCGGCGATGATCTTCACGAAGCGTTCCTGCATCTGCTGCTGGGTGACCTTTAGCTCGTTGACCAGGCGGTCGACCTTGTTGATGAACAGGACCGGCCTGACACGCTCCTTGAGCGCCTGCCTGATGACGGTCTCGGTCTGAGGCATGATGCCCTCGACCGCGCAGACCAGGATGATGCAGCCATCCAGAGCCCTCATGGCCCTGGTGACGTCCCCGCCGAAGTCGACGTGACCCGGGGTATCGATCAGGTTGATCAGGTATTCGTGGCCGCCATAGCTGTGAACCATGGAGGCGTTCGCGGCGTTGATGGTGATGCCGCGGGCCTGCTCCTGCTCATCGAAATCGAGCATCAGCTGCTTTCCTGCCAGGTTCTCCGACATCATGCCGGCGCCGGCGATAAGGTTGTCACTGAGCGTTGTCTTGCCGTGGTCGATATGCGCCGCCGTTCCGATGTTGCGGATGTACTTCGGCGTACGCATAATGGCCTGGGCTTTTGCGATGTTATCCTCTTTACGTCCCATAGATCCCACCTTTTGGTTCAGCGTGCCGACTGCGCGACCCTTTCAACTTCTTCCTTCTTGGCGACGGAGAAGCTGTTCATGTCGTTCTTGGCGGCGAGTATGAGCTCGTCGGCCAAACACAGTTCGATGGGCTTTGTTGTCTTGAACGATGCCTGGATCGCTCCCTTGGAGATGTTCCTCAGGGCAATGTCCAGACGCCTTGAAGGTGCAATATCGACGGCCTTCGGGACGGATATTCCTCCGAACTGAAGCCGGGTGATCTCTTCCCGCGGTGCGGCGTTCTCCAATGCCTCGACGAGCACTTGGACCGGGTTCTTCTTGGTCCTCTCGGCGATGACGTCGAATGCGTCCTTGGTCACACGGTAGGCCTTCATCTTCTTGCCCGTGTAGACCTCGGTCCTCATCATGTTGTTGAGCAGGCGCTCCACGATGTTGACCTTGGACTTTCCGAACCAGCGGTTCGCGTGCCTCGCGTCGCTGTGCGGCAAAGATATCGGGCTAAGGTTGATGTACTTGGCCAATCCGCCGTCCTTTACGACGACGTCGGCCATTGCGAACTTTCCGAACAACAGGATGTTGTTGAATTGAAGGGTAGTCTCTTCTGCCAAAGAATTCACCTCACTGGCTTCTCTTTCCTGCCCCTAACCAGTTCGTTTAGGGACACGTTGTTCACCTGGATGACCTTGAACCTGACACCAGGAATATCACCGTATGAACGACCCATTCTGCCGCCGATGCCCTCTACCAGGACCTCGTCGTGCTCGTCAATGAAATTGATGGCGCCGTCGCCTACAGCGAAAGCGGTGATCTGCCTGCCGTTCTTGATCAGCTGTACCTTGACGCACTTTCTGATCCCGGAGTTCGGCTGCTTGGCTTCGATACCGACCTTTTCAAGTACGATGCCCCTGGCCTGGGATGCCCCTTCCAACGGGTCAGACTTCTCCTTGAGCTTGAGCATTCTCTTCTTATAAGAGCTGTCACTCCATCGGAACTTCTGCCTGTCTGATGAGAGCTTCCTGGCAGTGTATAATCCTCGTGCCAATATATTCACCTTCATTATCTGAAGCAGACTCCCAATACCGCATGTCGTATTTAAGAGTATAGGGTTTGCGAATGTGCCCTCTGGCTCTCGAATTTTGACGTATGGATGGCGAACCGTCTGCGATTTATGTTGAGCGATGGAAAGTACAACTCACTTATATCCCTTCCTATCATTTGCAAATATGTCGTAAGTCAGATTTTGGTCCTTCCCGGCGGTATGAAAAACATTGTTCGGACCAAACGGCATAGATTTATGAATCCGGGGGGCATTATGATTTCCAGGGATGGGACATGGTAGAGAAAGCGTGCGACCGCGCTGACCAGCTTCAGCGAGCTCAGACAATAATTGAATATGGGCTAGCGGTGGTCATACCTTCGTTCTTTGCCCTTATGCTATTCTCATATGTCCTGATGCAGGAGCTTTTCAACCTATTCTTCGTCCTGTCGATCTTGTCGGCTGCGGTATTGGTGATACCTGCCAAAATGGTCAGCGACCTGCACTTCCGATGCTGGTCCAAACACGTCATGCCGAAAAAGCTGGTCAATGGGATGCTCGGCATGATCTACATATCCGAGGTCTCGGTCTTCGCCGCCTCGCTGTTATCAATATATAAGGGACTCAACCCGGAGCAACCGCTCACCTTCGCCATAATCGGAGGCCTGATGATGGTCCTGATAGTCGTTCTCGCGTTCAACGACCGCTACGGAAAGACCCTGGCCGAAATGGACAAACGCTGCCTCCGGTTGACCTCGGACAAGGCCCGGGACAAGGTCATCAGCGTGCTCGGGACCTCGGGGACGGCCTTCGAGGTCACCACCACCAAGAACGGGTTCCTGCTCTCCACTAAGACCGATGCGATGAACATTCACATCAAACCGTTGGGGTCTCAATCCTCTGAGATAATCCTGGAAAGACAGGCCGGGGCCTCTGACGCGCTGGTCGAGGCTGTAAAGGCCGGCATCGTTGCCTGATCAGGGATTGCCTTTAGATTCTCCTTTGACCATCGCGGCGGCGATCAGATGGGCCATCCGGATCGGCTCCGGTATCGCGCCTTGGATAGTGCTCCCCCGCAGAAGTTCCTCCATCTCCGCAGAAGAAGCGCCGGTGATGGAAGCGAATATCGGACCGTGGCCAGTCTGAACCGGGACCGGTCTGTGCCTTTCCACGATCTCCATCCTTCGCTGCCAATCCGGAAAATGTTTCTGCAGCGCCCCCCTCATGGAGTCTATGTCCGGCCGGTCCCTGGTGACCGTGCAGAACGGGATGCCGGTGTCCTTTGATAGGCGATCGATGTCCACCACATTGAAGCCGCCCAGCGAGGTCCCGTCGATCATGACCATTCTGATCTGCTCCCGGTACCTCGACCTCAGGATCAGGTCGGTGATTACCTGGTCCGCATCGTCCCCGTCGACCGTGACCTCCGAGACGATCACCCCCTCAACATAACCCGGCAGACGGACGACCACGCCGACGATGGGCACCTTGCCGTCCCTGAAAGAGAAAGGTGCGTCATCGATCCCCAGGACGCGCACCTGCCGTTTCATCACATCAGCCCTAGATGCCCGGTCACCTTGTCGATCAGGTTGTCCGGAGCGGGTCCGATGCCCAGACAGGTGGTGGTGTTGGGCGGCAGCTCGGTCATGCCCGCGTCGACGATCAGCGAGGTCACCAGTCCGGCGGCCTCGGCCGCCGTCTTGATCTCATGGAGCTCCTGAAGGCTGTTCACCTTGACCACCGCCTTTTTCTGGCCTTCGTTGTACCAGGCGTCAAAATACATGGGGCTGCGTTTCTTGGCGATCAGCGCACAGTTAACGGCGGCGTGTGCCACCTGTGCCGCCATCTTGCCCGGGGACAGCTTCAGGTCCTTGCGCACGACTATGATCATTTTGTAATTGAAAGATGCCATCTGGATTCGCTGTATGATTTGCCCCGAGGGTAAAAAGCTTTCCTCGGGTCAGAGATCGCCGAAGGTCATCGGGAATGATTTGTACAGCTCCCGTTCCTGCAACTTTCTCATCTTCACGACCAGGGCCTTCAGCTCCTCGTCTGTGTAATGGAAGCACACATCCGCAGTGCATATGGGACATTGGTAATGCTCACCCTCCCGACATGCGTTCACCGGCACCGTGATCTTGATACCGCACTTCGGACAATCCAACAGAAGGCTTTCCTCTACCTCGGGCATCGGAACGGTCGAGTGTGCTTTCCGGTATTTCAGCATTGCCACGCATTGTTCCGGTTTCGGGTATTCTAGGGTTCGGTAGTGAATATTAATATCCTGCTCACATTGGGATGAATAATGTTCGAGATCACAAAAAGGGACGGACTGGCCAGGATCGGTAAACTCGAGACCGCCCACGGTATCCTGGAAACGCCCGCCTTGCTTCCGGTCATCAATCCCCGGCTGATCACCGTCTCGCCCAGGGAACTGTACGACGTGTTCGGTTTCCAGGGACTCATCACCAACTCGTACATCATTAGGAACGATCCAGTACTGAAGGAGAAGGCGCTTGACGGTAAGCTCCACGATCTCCTTGACTTCCCCGGGGTCATCATGACCGACAGCGGGACCTTCCAATCCCATATGTACGGTGAGGTCGACCTAAAGAACAGCGACATCGTCAATTTCCAGAAGGACATCGGAACGGACATCGGAACGGTCCTGGACATCTTCACCGAGCCGGAATGGACCAAGGAACAGACCGCGGCCGCGGTGGATGTGACCCTGGAGAGGACAGAGGAGGCCGCCGGCCTGAAGGGGAGCATGATGCTCGCCGGAGTGGTCCAAGGCTCCGTCTATCCCGACCTCAGAGAGCACTGCGCCCGGGAGATGGCCTCGATGCCGGTCGATGTCCACCCGGTGGGCGGCGTGGTACCGCTCATGGAACAATACCGGTTCGCAGATCTGGTGGATGTCATCGTCGCATCGAAGAAGGGACTCAACCCTTCCCGGCCAGTGCACCTGTTCGGAGCGGGACATCCGATGGTGTTCTCGCTCGCTGTCCTGCTCGGATGTGACATGTTCGATTCCGCATCGTACGCCAAGTTCGCCCGTGACGACCGTCTCATGACGGTGGAGGGTACCATGCACCTGGCCGACATGAAGGTGAACGACTGTGACTGCCCGGCGTGCGTGGGAAAGACCATCGAGCAGATCAAGGCCATGAAGCCGTCCGAAAGGCTGATGACGCTGGCCAGGCACAACCTGTACACATCGCTCACCGAGATCGAAAGATGCCGGCGCGCCATCCTGGAAGGGGACATCTGGGAGCTGGCCGAAAGACGCTGCCGTTCCCACCCGGCCCTGCTGGACGGACTCCGCCGGCTGCACGAGCATACCGAATACCTGGAGAGGTTCGAGCCGCTTTCCCGGGACCGTGCCATGTTCTACACCGGGCCGGAATCGCTGAACCGCCCGGCGATGCTGCGCTACGAGAGACGCATCTTCTCCCGCTACCGACAACCGGGCAATGAGATAATGGTCGGTTTCGCCGACAACAGCAAGCCCTATGGCCGGCAGTACTCGAACGAGATCGCCAGGATCTCCGAGACCTCAGACGCCCACTTCATGGTGGTCACCCCGTTCGGCCCGGTGCCGATCGAGCTCGACGAGATGTATCCCATCGCCCAGTCTCTTTTCCCGAGCACGAACGACCGGGAGACCCAGGAGCGGATAAAGGAGCTGATGGAAAGGCAGTCCCACCGCCAGACATACAAGCTCTCGCTCATGTACGACGGCGAACCGACCCTGGAGATGCTTTCCGAGATCGCCCAAGGGAAGACGACGTTCGACATTGACGCTTACCGGATCCGGGCGGTCGCTGACTACCAGTTCGGTGAGGGGGCGGCCGATGCCCTGTTCTCGGGCAAGGTCGATCTGGTCAAATCCAAGAACACGGACAAGATCCGCAACGTCATCGTCGATGGCGAGCACATCCTGTCGATGAGGGCGGAGGACGGGTTCTTCACCATGAGGCCAGGGGCAGGAAGGAGGCTTTTGAAGGCCTTCCCTTCGCCACGGCTCCGGGTGATGGTCCGGGATGATGCCATACCGTTCGTCAGGGAAGGCAAGAACGCTTTCTGCGGTTTCGTGACCGACGCCGACCCAGATATCCGCCCGATGGACGAGGTGATCGTCGTCGACCAGAACGACAGGATGCTGGCGATCGGAAGGGCGGTGCTCGTTCCGGATGAGATGAGGGCCATGTCCAAGGGCATTGCGGTGAAGGTGCGCGAAGGCGTGAAGGATTAGGTCATCACTTATTTCCAGCGCAGGTCATCTCCTCGGCCACCCTGATGCAGGCGAGCAGGTCCTCCAGGGTATGCAGCATGGACGGCATCGATCTCGCCTCGCAGACCAGACGCAGGGTCTTCCCGGAAATGGTGGCTTTGGCGTAGGGACCGTTATCCAGCTCGATCGCTTTCAGTATCGCTTTGGCCTGAGCCTCGCTCTCCAGGTCCATCTCGATCTCGCATTCAACGGACACGGGAGGTGATTGTGTGTTCGGGGTAATAAGCGGTTCGGATCGGTCTGGAATCGGTCTTGGACGCGTGCAGATGTAATGCTTATCTATGTTGGGGTCGACTATGTGCCATCAGAGCTTGAGGTGCACACATGGATGTTGTGAAAGCTATCGAGGAACGGCACAGCGTCAGAGGCTTCACGGCCGAGGACGTACCAAATGACATCATCGACGAGACGCTCCGGTTGGCCAACCTGGCACCCTCCGCAGGCAATCTGCAGGCCAGGGACTTCATCATCGTCAGGGATGGCGAGATGAAGAAGAAACTGTCCAAGGCCTCGTTCGGACAGCGGTTCGTGGAGGAAGCTCCGGTCGTCATCGTGGTCTGCACCAACATGAACCGCATCAAGAACTACGGTGAAAGAGGGGAGAGCCTGTACACCATCCAGGACACCGCCGCCTCCGTAATGAACATGATGCTATACCTGGTCAGCCAAGGATACGGCACATGCTGGGTGGGCGCCTTCGACGAAAAGGAGGTGGGGCGGCTGATGCAGCTGCCGGAATGCGCCAGGGCGGTGGCCATGGTCCCCATCGGCAGGCCCAAGGATTCCGGCCGGACCTCTCCGAGGATGGAGCAGGACACCATCGTGCACAGGGAGAAATGGTGAAGGAGACTTCTTCATGCCGAAGGTCCATAGGGTCCCATGGTCCAGATGATCGAAGGTTTCGAGCATGTAGCGCTGGAGGTCCAGAACGCCGAGAGATCGCTCAGGTTCTACACCGATGTCTTCGGCGCGGTGGAGACGAACCACTGGGAATCCAAAGTGCCGGGCATCCAGCGAATTGTTTTCCTCGATCTCGGAGGGGTGGTCATCGAGCTCATCGAGAGGGGCGGGGCCAAGGAACAGTTCCATGACCGCGGTGACGCCGGGATCAAGCACCTTTGCCTGAGGGTCAGGAACCTGGCCGCGGTGATGGCGATGGTGGAGAGGCTGGGCGCCAAGGTGGTCTCGGGGATCATGACCATCGACCGTTCCAAATACGAGCCCGTCCTGACCGACGGATCCATGGACCTGGACAGGGGATTCAAAAGGGCGGTAGTATCTGACCCTGACGGCATCCAAATAGAATTGATGGAGAAATGAGTGGTAGCCCCGTCCAGATTCGAACTGGAGTCGCTGGCTCCAAAGGCCGGCATGATTGACCGCTACACTACGGGGCTGTTCTGACCGCGATATTCGTTCCGCCTATATCTAGCTTAGTCGTCAGATCACGCGGGTCATATGCTGGCGGTTGGTGACGTGGCCACATGGTGATCGTCGAAAAATGAAGGTCGCCGGCAGGCCTTGCGCATTTGGCCGGCCGGTCGTTTTGGATGTGTAAAAAGGTTTAGCTCGCCTCGTCGTCTGCCGGCTCCTCGTCGTGGGCCTTCGCCGCGACCGCGATCGGGACCACCTCGATCTTCTTGTACAGCTCCTCCGGGCCGACCGCGGCTCCGCCCTTCACCAGAAGGTCGTTCTCGATTGAGATGCCGAACAGGTTCTCGTTCTCCTTCAGGTAGGGCAGGAGCAGTTCCCAATCCTTGTCGGAGAGCTTCGAGATGCGCCCGCCGTTGAGCTGGTCCGCGGTGACCTTGTTGCCAGGGTCGCGCACGTAGATCGCACCGCCGGACGCTAGGGAGAACAGGTTGCCTCCCGGGTATGGCTCTGCCAGATCGAACGCCTTGCCGTCCGCGTCGAATCCCAGTCCGTTCAGGACCACGAACCCTCCGCCGTTCAGCGGGTCGCCCGCCATGATCGACTCGGCCAGGTAGTCCAGGCATGTACCGTTGATGACCACCCGCGGCTTTCCCACGGCGTTGATCAACGGCCTTCCGGCGGCATTGCCGCGGATGTAGACATTGCCTCCCTTGGCCCCGTACATGAAGGTCTGTCCCACGTCCCCGTGGATGACGAACTTGCCCGAGGCCAGGATCTGTCCCAGCTGGTCCTGGCCGTTGCCATGGATGGTCACCTCGGCCCCGTCCAGACCGGATGCCAGGTAATCTCCGGAGCTTCCGTAGACGTCCAATGATATCCCAGCCGTGCGTGGCCCGAGGCCGCAGCCGAAGAACCTCTGTCCGGTCGTGCCGAACGTGATCATCTTCTTCCAGCCAAGTTCGGCGGCGCGGCATATGACGTGCGAAACGCCTTGCTCCCCTTCCATCGGGAATCCGGTGCAGTCAATGGCCAGCGCCCTCTGGCCGTTCGGGGCCACCAGCGATCGGTAGTTCTTAAGGTCGACCAGCGCGGCCGACGAGGACCGGTTCACCTCCACCCTCGGGGCCGATCGCAGCATCGATGCGATACCGTCGGTCAACAGGGTGGTGATCCTGGCCCGGCGCAGCTTGCCGGTCGGGTACCTGCGGTCGAGCGCCACCGTCATCAGGTCGATCCTCTTCTGGAACTCGTCCCCGTTCTCGGACAACCCTGAAAGCGATGATATGGCATCGATGATCTCCTCGGCGGATGCCGAGAGGACCGCCTGCTTCCAGGTCTGGAATCCCTGTTCCACCGTCCCGGAGAGCATCTTGTCGGCCAGTGCCGACCTTCTGCCCTTGGGCAATGGGTGTGCCATGATGGCGTCCTGGGCCCTGTCGAACTCCTTGCCCGGCACCGTCACGCGCGCCCCGAACTTGTTGTTGCAGGTGAGCTGGCGGCCCTTGCCCGGGACCTCCTTTCCGAGGTTGAAGATGAACGACCCGCCGTCGGTGTGGCTTCCCCCCCTGGCGTTCCAGTACATGTCCGCCTGCAGCGGCAGCGACTTGTAGACGCTGGCCAGACTGAGCAACGCGGAATCGATGGCCTGCTTCTCCGATGCTATCAGGCCGATCTGCAGGTCCCCCTCGACCAGCGCGAAGACCTGAGGCCTCAGCATCGAGGTGTCGGTTATTCCGATCAGCTGCAGTTTGTCATTGTAGTGGTCATTGCGGCTGATGATGAAGAACCAGGGGCCGTCCGGCGAGCGGTGCAGGTGGGTCGACTGGATCGCCCGGTAGATCTTCTGCTTCTCCGGCGACAGCTGGTGGAAGTCCCTTTCTGTGGTCGGCGCCAGCGCCTCTAGGATGTACTCGAGGGGGTAACCGTAGACCCTGTTGAGCAGGTCGAACAGCAGCACAGCGACCTCCGTATCGGTAAGGAACATCGGCTTGATGCCCTTCTGCCCCAGGTACTCGGTGATCGACACATAGTTGGCCAGGTCCCCATTGTGGACCAGGGCTTCGTCCAGACCCATGAACGGATGCGCTCCGCCGGGATGCCAGACGCGGCCCTTGGTGGGATATCTCTGGTGTCCGATCCAGATGTTTGCCTTGAAGGCCTCCATCCTGTAGTAGCGGATGACGTCCTCGGCGTAACCGACGATCTTCATGATCAGCATGTTCCGGCCCTGGGACATGACGAACGCCTGCATCGCGTTGTTCGCGTAGAACTTCTGGTTGATCTCGAAGCTGGTCTGGTTGACGTACTCGTCCTCTACCTGGCCCCGCGCGATCTCCTGAAGCTCGTTCTCGGCGATGAACCTGTCCAGCATGGCCGGCTTGGCCCGGCAGAAGTACCGGACCACCGTGGGCGGTCTCACTTCCAGCCTCGCCAGCAGGACCGGGTCGGTGCTGATGGGCACCACATGCGACGAACGCACATCGTACCTTTCCTGGATGAACTCCTTCTCCAGCTGGGCACGCACCTCGTCCTTGAGATATGCCACCTGGACCAGGTAGTGGCTCTCCAGCGTCTGCATGTCCACTCCCAGCTGTTCCGGGACCAGGCCGACCGCGGATATGCCGCCGCCCTTGCCGTTCCCACGGTTGTGCATCTGTTCCAGGGGCTGCAGTATGTGGCAGCCTTCCACCGGTTTCGAGGCCGCCAGTCCGACGACCCCGCACCCGCCCTCGGCCTCCTGGGGCAGGTACTTGAACGGGTCCTGGGTGATCTTCCTTCTTGATCTCAATATCTTGTCGGCGGAGTTCATCACAGCATCCTCCCGGGAGTTCCATTGTAGCGGAGCAGGTCCGTCCTGCCCCTCAGCTCGGCGATGTCCTTCATGTCCAGGCGGTGGAGCAGCTCCTTCCACTGCATCTGCCAGGACTGGTACAGGTTGCACAGCCTCTTGGCCTGCGACGGGATCTCGTTCTGCAGTTCCAGCTCCTTGTCGGTGGTGGCTATGCCCCTCGGACAGCCCCTGCCGCTCTCGCAGTTGGCGCACCGGACGCATCCCATGGCGACCATCTCCGCAGTGCCGATGACGACGCCGTCAGCGCCCAGACAGATCGCCTTGGCGATGTCCATGGCGGTCCTCATGCCACCGCTGCAGATCAGGGTCACGTCCTCCCGGATGCCTTCCTTCTCCAGGAAGCGGTGCACCTTCGGGATGGCGTACTCGATCGGCTGGGCGATGTTCTTCTTGGCGATCTCCGGCGCGGCGCCGGTGCCTCCGTATCCGCCGTCAAGGTGGACGATGTTGGCCCCGGCATAATAGCTGCCCACGGCGACCATCTCGACGTCGTTCGGCGTCGACACCTTGACCGACAGCAGCGCCTTCGGGTTCACCGCGTTGATCCAGTCGAGATGCTTCTTGTGGTCCTCGACCGAGTACACGCTGTGGAACGGGAACGGGGAGAACAGGCTGGTGTATGGCACCGCCTCCCTCATCTTGGCCACCTCCGGGGTGTTCTTCTCGTAAAGCAGATGGCCGCCCAGACCGGGCTTGGCACCCTGGGCATACTTGAACTCGACGATCCGGGCGCGTTTGATGGTCTCCTCGCGCACACCGAACAGTCCGGTGGCGATCTGGGTGATGACATGGTCCTTGTACGGTATGAGCATGTCCGGATAACCGCCCTCGCCAGTGCAGGTGAAGGTGTTCCATTTCGTGGCGGCTATCGCCTTTGCCAGCATCGTCCTCTTGCTGACCGAGCCGAAGGACATTCCACCGCCGTAGACCGGGATGTCGATCTTGACCCTCGGTCCGTACTTGCGGTGGTTCAGGTCGATCGCGGTGGATATCTCCTCCGGACGGAAGCTGCCCTTGGCGGCCGGGATCTGGATCGAGATGCGGTCGAAGCCCCCTCCGGAGTTGGCATGCTGGGCATAGTGGTCCAGCGGGAGCGGCTGGCCGGTCTCCGCCTGCTTCCAGGTGGCGATGATCATATCCGGGGTCCAGCGTGGGTCGCCCATGCTGGCGAACACCGGGTTCGGGGAGACCAACAATGATTGGGTCGGGCAGGCCTTGACGCAGTAGAATGTGTTCGACGAGCAGGTCGGGCCGATGCACTTGGCGTCCGCCGGCGGCAGCATCTTGACGTGACCCTCCACCCGTCGGTGAACGCCGTAGGGGCAGAGCGACTCGCACAGTCCGCAGTTGATGCAGCTGTCCGCCCTGGTGACCCGGTATCGGGCCATTCTCTTCAGCAGCATGGACGGAACGGCATTGAAGTCCTCATCGATGATCTCGGTTGACATTGCGCACATCTCAAGCACCTCCCTGTATGTTGGAGAACGCATCCCTCTCGGCATCCTCGTAGAATATGGCCCGGCCAGTCTCACCCCGCAGACGTCTGGCCTCCCTCACGCCCATGGCGCCCATGACCTCCAGCAACTGGTCCCTCCAGGCACCTACCATGTTGACCGTCCTCCAGTAAGCATAGTCCGTGGTGATCTTGCTTCCGTCCATCGGACAGACCGGACAGGAAGGTCCACCGTGGCATCCGAGCGCCACCTTCAATGCCTGCTCCAGCACTATCACGTCGGCACCGCATATCAGGCTCTTCGGCACATGTTCCGCAGCGGCCAGTCCGCCAGCCGCTATGATGCTGACAGACTCCCTGATCGACGCATTCGCCAATGCCTTGTTGATCGCCAGCAGCGAGTCCTTGGCCAGACGCTTCGTTCCCTTCTCTTGGCCCTGCTCGTCATAGAGCACATGGATGATGTCTATGCCGTCGGACACCAGATCCACGGCGACCTTTTCGACGCCTTCGGCCGCCTCCACCCGGGCGCCGAATATGGCATTCGGGAACCGGGCGCTGAGGGCCTTCAGGTCCTCCTTCCAGGCCGGAGACATCTCGAACTCTACGATGCTCGGCGAACTGACGGTCTCCACCGCCGTCTTTCCCGCGTAGAACACCGGCACCAGCGTTCGCATCGCGTCGGCCGGCAGCTCCGGCAGTTTCGATCCGGCCGGGAAGAACACATACGTTCCCAGAGTGGCCGCGGCCTTGATCAGTCCCTCGAACGGCGCCGCCCGCAGGTCCGCGGAGCGGCTCACGTCCATCATCATCGGCAGAGGCAGCTCGACGAACTTGGGCATCTCGGTGAGCAGGTCTCCCTTCTCATCGAACTCCAGATGGTCGACCCGCTTGCCCAGGTCGACGCTGGTCGATATGTATTCCCTGCCGTGGATGCCGTCCCTGGTGGGACGGACGATCTCAGACATGTCGGTCCACATGGAATCGTAGCCAGGTCCGACGTACATGCCCCGGTAGCCGGCACCGTACACCGGCAGCTTGCCGGTCTGGGACTCGTTCCAGATGGTGTTGACCCGGGTGGGTGTCCATACACCGCCGCCAAGGGAGAGGTATTCCTTCGAGTACTGCACGGTCAATGCCCTCTGAGGGCAGTTCTCGACGCAGCGTAGGCAGTTCTTGCACAGGTAGGCTTTCGGCTCGGCCATGACCCTCGGGTCCTTGGCGTCACGTTCGTGCACACCATAGATGCATTGATCGGCACATCGGCCGCAGTTCATGCAGCGGTCGTCCCGGACGACGGCGTTCTTGGCGAACGGCCTCTCCGGCAATGGCAGCTCCTTCTTGGGGAGGTGGTAGCGCTCGTACATCTCAGTTACCTCCTTCAAGGTTCTTGCTTGGCGAACCAAGCACCAGTCCGCGGTCGACCAATGCATCGTAGGCAGCGGAGTTCTCCGCCAGCTCGACGAACTTCTTAACCATCTCGGCGTTCTTGCCGTGCTGCTCGGCCAGGCGCCTTTCCATCTCCTCGTAGACCGGGATCAGGTGAAGCTTGGATTGGCATACCTGTTCACAGGCCTTGCACCTCATGCACAGGAAGGTGGCGTGCGCGTGCTCCTTGGTCACGGCACCATATGTCCCCATCTTTCTGGCGGTGAGCAATTTGCCCCTCGCTGTGACCCTCTCATCCTTGGTCAGCATGTAGGCCGGACACACACCAACGCACGCTCCGCACATGGCACATTCATCCGCTGTGTCCAACAGCAGGTCCTTTCCCTCGCGTTCCATCAGCTCCCCGGAAGCGATGACCTTGATCGCCGGGGCCGCGACCGGCGCCAGGCTGTTGACCATCCTGAGCACCGAGCCCAGCACGGCGGGGCTGAAGAGAGTGGCGGGCAATCCACCCATCCGGCCGCCCAACCGGGGGAACTTGCCACGGTTCATTATGTTGGACGGGTCGGTCTGTTGCTTGGCCTCTGTGAGCGCCTTCTTTTCCTCCGCATCGCCGTAGTCCACGAAAAGATGGTTCCATACGCCGAAGGAGTATGGAGTGGCCCCTTCGTCATACAGCGCCTTGCTGATCAGGAGGCCGCGGAACGAGTCCATGGTGTACTTCAGCTGCTTGGTCTGGTCGGTTATGTAGTAGCAAAGGAGCATGCCGTCCCCGTTGCTCAGGAAGTGTATCTCCATCATCGGCTCGAGACCATGCTGGTCACAGACCTGCAGCGCCCGGGCCACGATACTGGACACCTTCTCCTTGGGCGCGAGGACCTCGGAGCCCATCAGGCCCGGTCCGAGCTTGCGGAACTTCATGGGGAAGAACCTCTCGTTCCACATCAGGAACGAAAGGTAGGGCTGGGCCAGCTTGGCACCCTTGGGGATCTCGTTCGCCGCCGCATCCTTGTCATTCTCATAGGTGGCCATGATCCCGTGGGCTTCCAGGTAGTCGCCTCTGCCGAGCACCTGGTTCAGGCCCTTGAACTTGCCCGGGCTGAAATAGGTGAGGTCCATCGGCCTCTTCTCGGATGCGGCGAGCTTGCCCGCGTATGCTATCGCGCTCTCGTGGTCCGTGAAGAAGACCAGTCTGGGCGCCAGCGCCTTCGGCCTTTCCCGGACCTGCAGCGTGACCGATGCGATGACGGCCATTTGGCCTTCGCTGCCGAATACCGGATGGAACAGTGGATCCTTCGGTGTCAGCCGCTTGACCTCTCCGAGAGAGGTGACGACCTCGATCTCCTCTACCGATTCGATCAGGCGCCCAGCGGAAACGGTCCCCACTCCGATACCGCCGCAGGCGATCCAGCCGCCCACTGTAGAGAAGCGGCTGGAGGGACAGGATCTTACGCTCATCCCCTTCTTCTCCAGGAACCAGTCCAGGTCGGCCCAGCGTATTCCTGCCTCCACCTTGACCGTTCTCTTGACCGGGTCGTAGGAGATGACGTTATTGAGGGTGTTCATGTCCAGCATGATGCCGCCCTTGACCGGCATGGAACCGCCGAACGGCGAGGAACCTGCCCCCCTGACTATGACCGGGATCTTCTTGGAAGCGGCATAATTCAATACCGCCTGGATCGCTGCGAAGGAGAACGGCTGAACCAAGACATCTGGAACGGTGTCGAAAAGGGTCGACCGCAGCATGTCCGGTACGTCCGCCTGGTCCCTCGAATAGAGCGCGAGCGCCCCCCTGGAGGACGTTACCCTGAGGTCGGGAATGTTCAAGGCGGCGATGCCCTTGTAGATCTTCCCCTTTTGCGATTCCACCTCTTCAGGGAACAGGTCTTGGGCGGTCTGCTTTACCGTCCATGGATCGGTCTTCTTCTCAATCGCTGAGCCTTCGAGTGCAGTCGTTGAAGCGGCATTCATGCTAGATATCCCCTCTATACCATTTCGTCCTCGGAAAACTGTTGATCGCCATCGATGCAATGAACCATATCGCAGCATCCGCAAGGGTCGCATAGGGTCGGAGTTGAGGTAGAGAGCTGGACCTGAGTAGACTTGGTCCCCCTCTTCTCCGCATCCGCCATTTCATCACCTTGCAATGCGCCGATCATCCCGGGACCATCAATCCTTCGTCCTTCCCCCGCCCCAACAGGGTCCGAAGCGTTTGTATAGCACCACGGGTCGCGATATTAGGCCACAACAACGAATCAGGTCTTATAGCTTGTGCATATGTCTAATTCTTGCCCTTAAAATCATCCAAAAACTGATTATTGAACATAAAACATGACAATAATTAGACGAATGTCGGTTGAATTCAATATTCAAGTAGTCCCAATGACTAAAGAATACATGCCTTGTTGGACAGATATGTTCACAAATATCGAGATATGTTAGATATCTGTCCATTGAAGTCAATATTTATTGATCACAATCCAAGCCGGCAAACATAAGTTCGCTAGAGCTAATCGATACCTCAGGGATTGAAGAGATGAAAGGCAAAGTCGCATATGACAGTGTGCATGGTAATTCCAAGAAGGTCGCGGAATCGATCGCCAATGAGATCAAGAGCAATGGGCACGAGGTAGATCTCATCTCGGTCACCAAAGGTTGTGAGGCACCGAACCGTGGAGAGTTCTTGTTCATCGGTTCCCCGACCAGAATTGGCCGCATGACTGGGGACACTAGGGCCTTCCCCACGAACCTGGACGTCAACTATTGGAAGTCCCGCCCGATAGTTCCGTTCGACACGATAGGGCCGCTTTCAAAGGACCCGAAGAAAAGAATGGTTTGGATGGAGCGCGTCGATCAAGGCGACAAGAACGCTGGTTCCCACACACGAAAACTATACCAGGAAAGAGGAATGACCGCATGCGAGGTGACCCTCCATGCGGCCGTGATCGGATTCATTGGACCTCTCACCCCCGAGGCACTGGACATATCCAGGGAATACCCGAAGGGTTTCTTGAACCGGTTGAGATGAACCTTTCCGTTGATGCCGAACCGTGCAGAGCAAGGTCGGGGCGAACATGCACGATATGTTCGTGATCCATCAAAGACGAATTACGTGCCGGATATTGTTACCAGGCCGGTGCCCCTAGGCACCGCCGTCAGCCGTACTTGTGGACTATCGCGGCCCTGATCAGTCCCAGGTGCAGCGGCGATGGCTTGTTCGGCCTCGACTTGAACTCCGGGTGGAATTGGCACGCCACGAAATAAGGATGGTCTCCCTGGTACTCGCCGATCTCCATCTTCACGCCATCGGCGGACCTGCCAGTGAACTTCCAGCCGGCGGATTCCAGCTGTTCGATGAACTTCGGGTTCACCTCGTACCTGTGCCTGTGCCGCTCCATGATAAGTTCCTTACCGTACAGGTCGAACGCCTTGCCCTTAGTGACCATCACCGGCTGGGCCCCCAACCTCATGGTGGCCCCTTTCTTGATAACGTTCTTCTGTTCTGGAAGCAGGTCCACCACTGGATAGGCGTTGTCCTTGTCGAACTCGGTGGAGTTCGCTCCGGACATCCCGAGCAGGTCCCTCGCTATCTCCATGGTGGCTATCTGGAACCCGAGACAGACGCCGAGATATGGCACCTTGTTCTCGCGGGCGTATCTGGCCGCCATTATCTTGCCCTCGATCCCCCGGTTGCCAAATCCACCCGGTATTAGGATGGCATCGGCCTTCTTCAGTTCTTCCGTGATGCCGAACTGCTGCACCACTTCTGAATCAACGAAGATCAGCTCCACCTTCGTCCCCGCCTCGGCCCCGGCATGGTGGAACGCCTCGAAATGCGATATGTAGGAATCGGCCAGATGCGTGTATTTGCCGACGCAGGCCACCTTCACTGTCTTGTTCGGGTTCAGGATACGATGAGCGAAATCCTTCCATTCGGTCAGATCGAATCCTTTCGGTTCGAGCTTCAGCCGATGGAGCAGGAAATCGGTCAGACCCTGTTCCTCGAGGATCATGGGCACCTCATAGATCGAGCTCGCGTCCGGACAGGAGACGACCGCCTCCACTGGAACATCGCAGAAAAGGGATATCTTCCGTTTGATCGACTCCTCCAAGGGTTCCTTGGCCCGGCAGACAATGACGTCCGGCTGGATACCTATGGCCCGGAGCTCTTTGACGGAGTGCTGTGTCGGCTTCGTCTTCTGCTCTCCCACCACTCCCATGATGGGGACCAGGGTGGTATGGACGTAGATGCAGTGCTCTCCCTTTCCCAGGTCGGCGTTCAGCTCACGGACCGCCTCCAGGAAGGGCATGGACTCGATGTCGCCTACGGTGCCTCCCAGCTCGACGATGCACACGTCCGCGCCGGTCGCCTCGGAGACGATTGTGATCTGGTTCTTGATCTCGTTTGTTATATGAGGTATGATCTGCACGGTCTTGCCCAGATATTCGCCGCACCGCTCCTTGTCGATGACCATGCGATAGATCTTACCGGTGGTGATGTTGTGATTATTGGTGAGGCTTATGTCCAGGAACCTTTCGTAGTTGCCGAGGTCTAGGTCCACCTCTCCGCCGTCATCGAGCACGAATACCTCGCCATGCTCGAACGGGTTCATGGTACCAGCATCAACATTCAGGTAAGGGTCGATCTTGATAGCAGTGACCTTTAACCCGCGGGACTTGAACAATCGGCCGATCGATGACGCAGTTATCCCTTTGCCGAGCCCGGAAATAACCCCACCAGTAACAAAAATGTATTTCATTAATTCACGGGAAATGACCATAATCCAGATGCGTATTTATTGTTTGTCTTTATTAACAAAAAAATCGATGGCGATGAACCTGATCATTGTAGAAATGATAAATAATAATGGAATGACGATCGATGTTTGTTTTAGTGCCTGGTAACCCTGCGGGAATTGGTCGGGGAAAACACTCGATTGCTCTCGTGCTTCCCCTTGCGTAGGAGGTGATCCATCTGCAGGTTCCCCTACAGATACCTTGTTACGACTTAACCCTCCTTGCTGAATCTCAGTTCGAAAACCCCAAAACGAGATATCCTTACTGAAACCCAACTCGGGTGGTTTGACGGGCGGTGTGTGCAAGGAGCAGGGGCATATTCACCGCGTAATGTTGATACGCGATTACTACGGAATCCAGCTTCACGAGGGCGAGTTACAGCCCTCGATCCGAACTACGAACGGGTTTCGGGATTGCCGTCACCTTTCGATGTAGGAACCCATTGTCCCGTCCTTTGTAGCGCGCGTGTAGCCCAGGAGATTCGGGGCATACGGACCTACCGTTGACCTCTCCTTCCTCTGTCTTAGCGACAGCGGTCCCAATAATGTGCGCGCCTTCCAGAGAAAACGCTAGCAATTATTAGTGAGGGTCTCGTTCGTTATCTCACTTAAGAGAACGCTTTACAGTACGAACTGACGACGGCCATGCACCACCTCTCGAAAAATCAGGCAAGGTCATCAGCCTGGCCTTCATGTAATCGTCGCTCCTGGTGAGTTGTCCGGCGTTGAATCCAATTGAACCGCACGCTCCTCCCGTTGCGGTGCTCCCCCGCCAATTCCTTTAAGTTTCATCCTTGCGGACGTACTCCCCAAGCAGCAGGCTTAACAACTTCTCTCCGGCACTGGGCGCCCACTAAGGACCCCCAACACCAAGCCCGCAGCGTTTACACCCTGGACTACCGGGGTATCTAATCCCGTTTGCGCCCCAGGGCTTCGTTCCTCACCGTCGAATTCGTTCTAGTCAGACGCCTTCGCCACCGGTGGTCCTTCTAGGATTACAGGATTTTACCCCTACCCCAGAAGTACCTCTGACCTCTCCCGATCCCAAGTCTTGCAGTCTCCCCGGACTTCGGACAGTTAAGCTGGCCGATTTACCCAAGGATTTACAAGACCGGCTACGAACGTTTTAGGCTCAATAATATCGACCACCACTCGGGCCGCGGGTATTACCGCGGCGGCTGGCACCCGTCTTACCCGGCCCTTACTTCTCTTGTTTTTTAGACAAAAGAACAGCTAACACAAAAAGTGCTAGCACTTGGAATTCCCTCATCGGGGTTGCCCCCATTGTGAAGTTTTCGCGACTGCTGCGCCCCGTAGGGCCTGGACTCATGTCTCAGAGTCCATCTCTGGGCTTCCTCTCTCAAGGCCCATACGCGTCATCGGCTAGTGGGTCCGTTACACCCACTACAACCTGATACGCCGCAGACCAATCCTAAGGCACCGGAGTTTTCGACCTAAAAGCATTCCAGCATTCTAGATCTATGGAGTATTATTCTCAGTTTCCCGAGATTATCCTCCACCTTAGGGCATGTTATCCGCGTGTTACTGAGCGGTCCGCCGAGTCCTTACGACTCTCGACTCGCATGTCTTAATCGAATTCCAATAGCGGTGGCCGCCGGCAGGATCAACCGGAATCGATCCTATGCTTAATCCATTGAATTACTGCTAAGGATTTAACACGAAATTGGCAGGATTACCAAGTTTCACCAGCGATACCACTTCAATATTAGTGATATTCGCCATCGATCGTCAGAACCAAGAGAGCACGTCATTCTTGACGGAGATCTCAGTTCTCCATTATCGCTCACAGCTCTATATTGTTATACAGGTCATTCGACCCATATAGCTCTTTTTATGCTGTGTCTCAGCGTAGAATCCCCTTAACTTCGGTCACATATATAACCGTTTGCTTTAAGGGCTTCTTTCGCCTTTTCCTTGCCTTTCATGGCAAGGTAGCCCCTCACCACGGTTTTGATATATAAACCTTTTCCAGAGGGACTTTTGGCTTTTTACGGTGCAATCCGACCCCATGGATGGGGCCGATTTCATCGTATTACTCGCTAAGACCTCATCATACATAAACTCTACGGAGCACCTCGGTGTCGTGTAGGCAACATTTTACCCGAATTTGGAGGAGATCTTCAGGTGGAATAGTCAGCCTTAGAGCATGAAATAAGGGATACAATAGTATACCAATAGCTACAAATTGGTTAGGCGGACTCCGACCAAATCCAGCCAGATACCACCACCTGCATCGGCAGATATGAATGGAGATAAAAACCTTTAAGAACGATACGGACTTTCTCAGAACCCTCAAGCGGAGATGGCCCAGCTCGGTAAGGCGATGGATTGCTAATCCATTGTCCGAAAGGACTCGGGGGTTCAAATCCCCCTCTTCGCGCTCAAATTTTCTATCCATCAGATGATTGTTTCACCATCAATCATATGTTTTGCACCGGGAGACCCATCCCAGTAAGTGAGGGGGTGTCTGACTTCCTTCGCCGTTCAAGGGTGCCATGGTCTGGCCCTGTTCCACTGGTCTTCGAATAGATCGCTTGCCCATTTCATTGATTCTGAATCTTTTCCTTCCAAGACTTTGTAATCCATCTTTCCGTCCAACTTCGGTAATGAGATCCCTACTATCTTTTCGGTCAGAACTATTATGGCGCAAATTCTGGGAATGACCCTTCTCTCCCATGATCGCGTGACAATGGGTTCTTCTTCTATGGTCTCAATCATGTTTCCCTGCAACAAGGACCTGACCTTAACACCATCCAACGACTTCTGTCTGAGTATCTGGCCATTGTGCTCCATATGCTGTTCGGCCATCACATCGATCCGCTTCTCAGAGTCCCTGAGGACCAGGGTGGCAGTGTTTATGTTGACGACTGCCTCGGAGCGCAAGACGGTCTTCGAGAGCTCTCCAAATCGGATGCGGAACTGAGGAGGGATGAGCGACGTATCATGGTCCAAGAAATACTCCCTGTGCTTGGAAAGGAAGTCCATTGTTGCCGAGGACTCCATGACAAGCCTGGAATAGGGTGTCGAGCAGAATTTGCCTTCGACCGTCTTTTCCAGGAGGCCGGCCTCCGTCAGCTTCTGCAGCTGCCTAAAAGCCTCGGTAGGGGCGATATCCAGCTTCTTCGCGACCTCGTTCAGTTTCAGATGCTGTGTCTGAAGCTCCTCGATTATCCTGCGCCGGTCCGCGT
>DASXVU010000010.1 GCA_036504055.1 Methanomassiliicoccales archaeon
ATCGAGGTGTATTCATTGTAGGAATTGTTCCCTAAATAGAACACCACCATCATCGCCAGGAATGACGCAGCGAAGGCCACTCCAGAAATTGCTTCTTTGACTACTCTTTTCATCCAATCCCCTATCAATAGCTCATTCCAAGATTATTAAAATGTTGAGTGTCTGTGATTCATGCGACCAACCTTTTCTCCTATCCCAAGAAAACGATAGGTCCGATTCTGAGATCATTTGGAGGCAAATGACAACATTTAACAATACTGGACATTGCCCGGAACGAAAAAGGCTGGAATGAACTCGGCCAACCACTACCTAGATTGAAGATTTGTTTAAAGCTGATGGCTCTGGCATCGTTCGATATCGAAACCAGCGCTATCTCCAACCTTCAACCGATGGACCTTAATTAGGATCTTAAGAATTCTTTTAGCTGACTCTCTATCATACCCCAGCTGGCAAGAAGCGGCTTTTCGGTGATGCGGATCAGGAGAATTCCATCGTTCACAATATAGGTCCCAATCAATCTCCCACCCATGATCTTGCCGGAGAACTTGCCCTTGGTCCCATCCCCGATGAAGGAAATCCCATTCTCAGCCGCAATCCTCTTGGCCTGTTTCAGTTTCTCTTCGGGATTCCCCAACAGCTTGATCTGGTATTGCATAAGACAGAGACCATTAATTTCTAATCGATATAATATATTTGTCACGGACCGTTCGCTTCAGGAATCAACACTTCGCAACGATGAGTATTGTATTAGCCATCTCAGAAAACTTACCCCGAATGAGCTAGTTATTTTATCCAATAGGACAATGGTATCCACGGAAGGAATGGCGGCCTGACCGCCGGGGGAAGTCATAATGAACGCTGAAAAGGTATTCTTTACATTGATATTGGTGATCATCCTGATCTCGGGATGGGTAACCGCACTGTTTGTGTATGACAGCATTCAGAACAGTCGGATCATACATCTGGCGGTCAAGGTGGATAGACCTTCCTTTGAGGCTGGAGAGAACGTCACCTTCAAGCTCATCGACAATACCCCGGATATCAAGTT
Organism: Methanomassiliicoccales archaeon; assembly: GCA_036504055.1. NCBI lineage: Archaea > Methanobacteriati > Thermoplasmatota > Thermoplasmata > Methanomassiliicoccales > Methanomassiliicoccales archaeon. Next base: position 1,049 of record DASXVU010000010.1, read on the forward strand.
CAACGCGACCGACCCGAACAATTCACCCCAGAGCATTACCATTGGCATGGGTGAGATCAATATCGTGAAGATCCCTGACAATATCGATCTGGATACGGTCGTGGAGGACCTTTCGAACAAGAACGCGATCAACAGGTATTTCCATCCCGAGTTCAATGTGGCGACCATCCATTACGAATATTTCGACAGTAATGAGAAGTCGAAGAACATGAGCTGGGATGGGGCCATAACGGAGTACCGTCCGTTCAACCGGGATTTCTCACCCACTCAGGCGACCAGCGGCTACTATGTGATCGTACCGAATTTCTTGGGCGCGACAGGGCATAGGGTCGAGCTCGATGCACCCCAAGGGGCCATTTTCTATTATCATGGACTTGATGCGAAGTTCAACATCACGAACGATCCCGACCACTCCATCACGGTGCGGCTCTCCCTGGGAGCTCCGCCCGAGGCCATGGGGGTGCTGAAGGTCGAGCTCTTCACCGACTTCCAGTATACTAAATTCCCTATCGGGAACATTTCGAGAACGACAATGCTGGAGCGTGACCACTATCACAACGAAACGCTGGTCCTGACTCCGGGAATGGATACTTTACGGACCATCGTATATGATGTCAGGATTCCAGATCATGGAGAGCGCTTCGGAGATGCTTTCAGTTTCCAAGCCGCAAACTTCGATGCCATGCTCGTCACCTCCTTTGGAAATTATACGTTCGGGACCAGCGGGATCTGGAATGGAGGATGGGAAAACAACTATCAATACTGAGAGAGGCAATTCTCGAGCAGCAAAAATCTAGAAAAGTAAGGGTAAGGCGGGAGAACGGGGCAGAACTCCCGCCTTGGGATGGTTGTTCAGTGTGAGGGATGGGCCGATGCATCCTCCCCTAGTTTGGTTATAGAGCTTCGGACCCCGTGCGCTTTTTGCACACGCCTTCTTGAAACACAGTAGGTGTGCTTCCCTTAAATACCGAAGCACCGGAGGTGAGCGAAAGTAATGGTCGGCAGGAACAATGCTGGATGATGAAAAAGAGGAGCGAAAGTGCCTAAGCGGATTTCCTCTTGTGCCTGATCCGCACCGCCTCACCCTTGGCGCTGTCCGCCATCTCCTCCCCGTTCATCATGGCCACGCCGACCGCCTCGACCTTTCCCTTCCTCATGACGATGGCTTCATCGCCGATCCGTATATCTGGATCGGCACTCTCGACACCGACCGCGAACAGGTTCCCGGTCATCTCGAAGTCCTTCATGTTGACCAGGAACTTGCCCGATGCGGCGATCCTTTCCGCCCCATCGATGGTAAGAGAGATCATTCCTCGGTCCGGGGTCAGCATGCCCATCTGGACCCGGTTCTGCATGAACCGCGAGTAGGGATAGCTGCCAGATACCTCGCAACCCTCGGTGAGCGCCGCGCCCGCCTCTCCGAACTGGAAGATCGCAGATGAACGCATAGAATTGGCTCGATCCACCCCCCGGGGAACGCGAGGATATTCGGCACAGTACTTCTGCAGCACCGCGTAAAGGTTGTCCAGCGCGTCCTTCGAAGTGCAGCTTGCCGTCTTCGTGGTGTCGATGTACTCGTCCAGCACCGGGAGCACGAACTCGCTTTCATCGCCCAGATGGCAGATCACATGTTCGTAGCCGAAGGAGACGATGCGCTTCACCATCTCCTGCACCATGGCCACCTCCTCCCGGTCCCAGTGGCCAGTGACCGGGATGTCGTACTGGGCGGCCGGATAGAACAGTTCCAGCTCCCGGGGCACGGCACCCAACGGCGAGGTTATGATGACCTCGTGGACCACGTCGAAGTTGCTCAAGGAGGTGAGAACGCGCTTGAATGCCTGATGGCTCTTCGAAGAGGAATAGGGCTTCTTGGCCGAGCACGGTATGAGAAGAAGGACCTTCTTGTCCGCCGGCCGGACATACCGTTCCATGATCCGCTTCCGATACCTCAATATATCTGGCCGGGTCAAAGATTCCTTGGCATTGCAGTAGAAGCGGGGACCGATGACCGGGAAATACTTCTCCTGGAAACCATAGTGGTTCTCGTCGAAGATGCGCAAGGCCGAGACCAGCCAGGGAGAGGTATGGATACGCATCTCCACCAGTTCCCTGAGGCGTTGTTTATCGATCATATGACGGACCAGCTGCAGCTCCTTGGCCACATTCTCCAGGCTCAGTCTGAACGCCTCACCTGGCGTCGTCGCCCCGACCCACTTGGAGTCCTTGGCGGATACGGTTCCCTCGGCCGTGCTGACCTCCATCCTGGAGGAACGATACTGAAGCAGGGATGTGTCGGTGAGGTCCACTCCCATGTAGGTCAGGAGGGCCAGGTTGCTCACGTCCATGATGCCGGGCGCAAAGACCAGACGCCTGTGTCCCGCCCCTCCTCTCAAAGCCACCATCGCTGCGGCGAACTGCCTTGCATCCCTTCGGTACTCGAACGCATTACCCAGGACGACGATCTCCGAATCGGATGCCTTGACCTGCTCGGCGATGGACGACGGGCCCCCTCGGACCATCGTGGCTCCTGCCCCCTTGAGACCGCCGAAGTCGAACCGGCCGCCTCTCGTTTGGGACAATGGCGGATAAAAACCGTGGGGGACGAGGATATCTTCGTTGTCAGGCCCTTCTATGGCATGAATACTGTGAGCGTCCCCTTTGTCCGTTAATAAGAGGTCATACCCACTGGGCCACGGCTTGGTCAATTCCCCGGTGTAGACAACGTTGGGAGTGAGCGTCTTGAACGATGACGCGGTCCACCTTGCATTTCGTCCGACACCGGCACGGCCCAGCACCTCGAGCATACCGCTCTGATGCGGCCCCCGGATAAAACGCTTGCTATGATGACAAGAGAGGAAAAACGGAAGGTGTTTCAGAACGTTGTCACCATGTCGTGGTCCGCAATGATCTTCCTGGCCTCTTGCCAGTCTATGGCGGTGACGCTTTCTAGGATAGGAACATCGCCGACCCTCTCCTTCAGGTCCTCCTTCACGCAGTAGACCTTGGCCTCGAAGTCCAGCAGGTCGCCCAGCGAGTCCGCGTTGGAAGGCATCTTCAGCGCCTCGGGCTTCTGCCCGGAGACCGCGTTGAGCGTTCCGTCGCCGACCAGCAGAACGTTGCACTTCGTTATCAGACCGCCCGCCAGCTGGGACAGGGCCAGCCTCGCCCCGGCGAACCCTTCCTCATAGCCGTAGGGCGCCTTCGTTATCAGGACCAGTACGCTCTGTGCCATCTTCTCACCTCGCAATGGTGACCATGCGGTCGCTCTCCGCCACGAACCTGGTCAGGTCGTTCGCAAGACTTCCCTGCTTTCCTCCGGGGATCTCCTCTCCCCGGTTCAGCCCGCGTGCCGCACAGCAGGTGTTGCACACGGCGATCTCCATGCCCTTCTCGACCAGTGCCGATGCCTCATTCCCCACGTTGGGGAAGCGCTTCGGTTCCTGCCCCTTCTTGATCAGCCAAACGCCTTCGCCGTAGCCGAAGATACGGACACCATATCCCTTGTCCATGGCCGCGGCCGCCAACTTCATGGCGACGTTCGTGTCCATGTTCATCATGGTGCCCGTCCTTATCTGGATTGTCAATGTCTTCATCGTCCCCACCTACAAAGTGATGGTCTTGTCGAACCGTTCCATGATCAGCTCGACCGCCTCTGGATATCCGATCTCCTTGAACCCCGACATGGCCTTTCCGCCGAAGCCCTTGGCCTGCAGGTCATCGCACATGACGAAGACCTCCTTTGCGGACCTTAGCAGCCTTGCACCATTCTTTTGGTCCACGGCATAGTAGGCGGCGTCCTCGAACAGGATTGCCGCCCTCTCCTCATCGCCAGCGATCTTGTCGATCATGTCCAGCGATGTGCCGAACTCGTGCGGTGACTTGAACAGCAGGAATAGTATGGAGGCCAAATTCCCACCTTAACCTATGAACAGCGAAATGTCGCCGTCAGCAGCAATGTCCATGAAACCGGCCGCTCCCAATATCTTGACGCCATCGACCATGTCCTCTTTGGTGATCCGCATCAGGGCCATCGTGGTGCTGCAGGCATAGATGTGCACACCCAGATCTATGGCCATCGCCAGCTGCGCCGGGTAGTTCTCTATCCCGACCGCCTTCATCCTTCCCACGAAAACTCCGGTAAACAGGCGCATCATGCCCCCCAGTTTCGGAACCTTGCCCTTCTTCAGGAGGTTCAGGCCGAAGAAGGTGTGGAACACGTGCACCTCCATGCCCATGCTCGCTGCGGTGTTTGCCATCATCATCGACATCATCGCCTTGTCGAATTTGTCCTCGGACACGACGATTATCAGTCTTTTCGCTTTTTCAACCATTTGAATCACCAATATTCGATCAGTAGCTAACGACGTTCTTGGCCTCGCTCATCTCTTTCACGATGGTGGGCGCGTTGACCACCACGGCCCCCTCGATGAGGTCCGAAGCCTCCAGACCCCGCTTCTTCATGCATGGGTTGCACACCAACAACCTTCCTCCGGCCTCCATGTATTGCTCCATCAGCTCCTTGACCGGAGGGAACGAGTGTTCCACCACGTTCTTGGCGAAGCCTTTCTTGGCCATGTATACACCCATGATCTGTAGTAGGATGACCGATTCCAGTCCCGATGATAGCGCTGTGAGTCCGAGCACAAAGGGTATGGTGGCCCGCTCCGGGTCGTCCTCCGAGTGGGTGCTGACGATCAGGAACTTCTCGGTCATGCCAGCCTCTTGATGTAGTAATAGAAGACCCCTTTGTCCTCCTTCATCTCCACAAGCTCGTTGTTCGTCCTCTTGCACCAGGCAGGGACATCCTCCTTGGAGCCTATGTCATCCGATATCATCTCCAGGACCTTTCCCACCGGGAGCTCTTTCATCTTCTTGGCCAGCTTGACTATCGGCATCGGGCACATCAGGCCCTTGCAGTCCAATGTTTCATCTTTCTGCATGTTGGTCCCTTCGGTTTTGCACGGTTGTGCAACAATCTTATATAACTGCGAGTTAATAAGACTTACTGCACAAAGGCAGGTGACAACGTGCTCCCGGAAAAGATGATCAACAGCGTATCTAACTGCAAAGACCTGGTCCAGTGCGCGTTCTCTTTAAACGAGTTCGAGGTCGAGGTATTTAATCGTTTGAGCGATTCGGGAGCGAAAAGAGCAGATGACCTCGCTGAACTCATTGGCAAGGACCGGTCCACGGTCTATCGAGCGTTACAGAAGCTTATGACCTGTGGCATGTGCTTCCGCGAGACAAAGAGCATTGAGCGCGGAGGGTACTATCATGTGTATCGGGCCATCAGCCGGGCAGAGCTGAAACATAAACTGGAACTGTGCGTGGACGATTGGTATGAACGGATGCGGCAGATCATGGCCAAGTTCGGCGAGGGCGCAGACCCCGGCCAGCGAAGTGACTCTTTTGGAGCGGAAGAATAAGTCATAACGTGCCAGCAATTCTGCCAAGGGTAATATATGCCCCGGGGACATACCGATTCGAGACCATGAGCTTCAAAGGTTTGGACATAGTTTCCATCAGGGACCTTAGCCGGGAGCAGATCGATACTGTCCTGGACCTTTCCGAGAGGATGATCCCGTATGCCAAGGGAGAGAAGTTCACCAAGGCCCTGGACGGCCGAATACTGGGGAACCTGTTCTTCGAGCCCTCAACGCGAACCAGGATGTCCTTCGAGTCGGCCATCAGCAGGCTCCATGGACAATCCATCGATATGGGTGTGCCCTCGATGACCTCGATGGTCAAAGGGGAGACGCTGGCAGACACCATCCGCATGGTCGAGTCCTATTCCGATGTCATCGTATTGCGCCACCCTCATGAGGGTGCGGCCCGACTGGCGGCCAGATTCTCCTCGAAACCGGTCATCAACGCGGGGGACGGTGCGGGCCAGCATCCGACCCAGACGCTGCTCGATCTGTTTACCATAAGGCGTTCCAAGAAGTCCATCGACGGGATCAAGGTGGCCATGGTCGGCGACCTGAAGTATGGCCGGACCGTTCATTCGCTGGCAGAGGCACTTACGAAGTTCGGGGCCGAACTGACGTTCGTTGCACCATCGACCCTGCAGATGCCGAAGGAGACCATCAAGCAGGTCGAAAAGGATGGCGGAAAGCCGAAGCTCAGGTCCAAGCTGTCCGAGGTCATCGCAGATGCTGATGTCCTCTACATTACCAGGATCCAGCGCGAGAGGTTCCCGGATGCGGCTGAATACCATAAGGTGGCCGGCACATACCGGGTCGACAATTCATTGCTCCGTGAGGCCAAGAGCGACCTCATCGTCATGCACCCGCTGCCCCGGGTGGATGAGATCGCCCCAGAAGTCGATTCGACCCCTCATGCGAAGTACTTCGAACAGGCGTTCAACGGGGTGCCGGTCAGGATGGCCCTGCTGAACCTGGTCCTCGGAGGTGAGCTGGAATGAAGGAGTTCAAGGTTACACCGATCAGGAACGGGACCGTCATCGATCACATCGATTGCGGCATGGCGCTCAAGGTGCTGAGGATAATCGGCCTAAAGGAGGGCAACGTGCAATCCCCGGTCTCCGTTCTGATGCACGTACCTTCGAAGAAGGCCGGCTGGAAAGATGTGGTAAAGGTAGAGGACCGGGAGCTGGATCCCAGGGATGTGGATAAGATCGCTCTCATCTCGCCCAAGGCCACCATCAACATCATCCGCGACTTCAATGTGGCCGAAAAGCACCATGTCAGGTTGCCAGACATCGTAAGGGGGAAGGCCAAGTGCGGCAACCCGAACTGCATCACCAACCTGAACGAACCGGTGGAGCCGGAGTTCGTAGTGGAATCGAAGAACCCTCCAGTACTGCGTTGCATCTACTGTGACCGGATAGTCGAGGATATCGGGGAGAACCTGCTCTAGTCGACCGAACGCTCCTTGATTCTGGATCAGAGCTCTGACGAACGTCGGAGACTGTATAAAATTGGAAATGGTAGGAGCATCAGATCACAGGCCCCTGAGGATGGAAGAGGTTGAACAGATAAGATTCAACGGAGCCAGACCAGTTCTTCCTTGGTCTTGTTGGCCACGTTCTGTATCCTGGAGAGCATTGTCTCGTCCGGGATATCCCGGTCGCAGGTAATCGCGATCATCAGGCTCTGTGACAGCTCCCAGACGAATATCTTCTTGGTCTTGTACACGCCGATGACGTATTCCAGCTTGTCCTTCTTCGGCTCGACCCGGGAAGATTCGGCAGAGCTGAAGATGACTGAGATCATTGCCGAGAACATCTCTGGCTTGGCCGGCAATCTGGATGGATCTCCGGTGATGATGAGGCCGCTCTTGGATACGACCGAGACGCTCTCGATCTTCTGGTCCTTCCCGAACTCAGCGTTGATTATTTCATCAAGAACATTCTCAACGGATTTTGTTCCCTGCAATCGTTTACCTCCTAAAATTTCCCCTGACCCTATCTCAGTCAGATTAGCATATCCTGTTTGCATTTAATATGTTTCTGTCATTTCTCTAATTTGTGAAATCCGGCATACTGGAGAACTATTATTATCTCAGGTCTTGATTCGGGGATTGACAAAATGGTCCTGATCGTGATCGCGGGAATGCCTGGAGCAGGAAAAGAAGAGTTCGTATCGGTGGCCTTGAAAAGAGGTTTCCAGGTGGTAAGGATGGGAGATGTCGTGAGGGAGTTCGCCTCCATGACCTCAGCAGGCGTCGGCGACAAGGGCATTGGAGGATTTGCCAATGAAGAACGACAGAAATTCGGCTATGATATCTGGGCCAAACGCTGCGTGGATCGGGTCGTTTCCGCACGAACGATAATCGACGGGTCGCGCGGGATCATGGAGCTGAAGGTCTACCAAGACCGTTTTGGGAAGGATATCAAGCTGGTCGCGATCCACTCCTCACCAAACACCAGATATCCAAGGCTCGTCCGCCGTGCCAGGCAGGACGCCCCCAAGAACAAGGAGGAGTTCGATGCGCGGGAGGAGCGGGAACTATCCTGGGGCTTGGGATCGTTGATCGCCCTGGCGGACTCGATGATAGTCAACGAAGGAACATTGGAAGAGTTCAAGTCAAGTTGCGCGAAAGTGCTTGATTCGATCTGATGAGGTTCAAGGTCGTACGGATCTGCGGATCCGAGGCCAACACTGTGCTTCCGGAGGAACGGATCGTGTTCGATCTGAGAAGATCGGCATCGATCCTTAGAGATCTGGGCTATTCGGTCTCTGACCGGGAAGTCATGCTTGTGGCGGTGAAGGACGGGGTCGAGATCTCGGTATATCGTACCGGACGGATGGTGATCCATCCAGCCGAGAAGGAGAAGGCAAGGGAGATGGCTGAAGGACTGTACAATGAGCTGGCATGTTTGAGTGAGAGGGGATGTTTTCAATAGACGATCGTCAATAGGTTTCCAAGATGAAGTTCCGAATTATCCGAATCTGCAAATCCGAGGCGATGTCCGCGGTCCCCCAGACCCCTATACGCTTCGATCTTGATCGATCTTCAGCATCTCTAAGAACCAATGGATACGAGGTGGAAGAGAGTCCCGTCATGATCGTCGCAAAGAAGGACGGGGTCGAGGTGACACTTTACATGAACGGAAGATTGCTTTTGACCCCAGCGACGGATAAGGAAGCGACCCGAGGACTGGCAGAATTATTCTATTCTTTTCTGGTCCGAGAAATCTAGGATGCTCTGGCTTATCAATGATTGGTTTGGTGGTTGGTGGTGGAGGAGCCGCTCTCTGGGTTCAGCTTTAGGTCGAAGCTGCTCTTACCGCCATCCTTGAATTCTGTGGTCAATACCATCCGGCTGTCGTTGATGATCAGCGACATCCGTTCCATGTTGGACGAGTAGGTTCTATTACGTTTGTTGGTCCCTATTCCCTTCAGTAGCCCCAGTTTCTCCAGGTCCTTAATGCGCCTATAGCATTTGACCTGCGGTATCTTTAGTACATCACAGAGCTCTCTCACCCCTCTCGGATTGGTGTATGTAAGAGCTAGGATCTTTGCGGCATCGGCGTCAAGCGCTAATTCCGCAAGGTCAAACCCCACGGCTTTCGATTCCATCAAAGCTATTGAACGGGCGGATTTATATATAGTGATATTCTCGAGATTCTCCCGACTGATAGTGAGAATTGCTCCATTTTTCGATAGGCCAGTATGATAAGGTTCTTTAGCGTCTATCGTAATTCGATGGTTTCGAATCGTGTCAGATTTCCTCTGTATTCATAGGCTCCCAAATTTACAAGAGATAGAATTTGAGAGCGACTATATATGCACCTTCACCCGCCTTTTCCGGCCCACAAGGGATAGTATTGAGCAAACCGTCAGGCGCTACGGCACTAGCTTTGCTTATAGTCGCGCTTCTACTGGCGACTGGTCTCAGCACCAGCTCAGGCTCTAACCCCCTCGGCGCCGTGAAACCCGCTTCTGTAGGCTCACTGGAAAATGTCCTCTCAGGCTCTGTGAACAACACATATAGCCAGGCAAAACAGTTCCAATCTGGAACGGTATTCGATAACCAATCATACAGTATCAACGTCGGTTCTCAGGCCAAGGATTTCGCGGTAGGCGACCTGAATCATGATGGCCTGAGCGATGTGGCGGTGATTAAAAAGCAGCCGAGCGAGATCTGCATTTACAACAGAAGTTCGAACGGAGCTCTTTCCAACATTCCTTGGAAATTGTCAAAGGCCGACATTGTCGACATGCGCAGCATAGCCATAGGCGATATGAACAATGATGGGATGAATGATATCGTTGTGAGCTACAACGATACGGGTGGAGTAGGACACATCGCAATTTTTTATCAATCTGCGAGTTCACCACTCTACAGCCCTTCAACATGTATTCAGTTGAATGTGGATGCGCAACCTTATGACATCGTGATTGGAAAGTTCGGTAGCTCAGTCAATTGCATCGCGGCCATATGTATGGGAAGTCCTTTTGATCAGGACGACTACATCAATATTTGGAGATATCCTTTCTCGAATCCATCGGCCGATTTTTATAGAATATCAATTTCAATTTTTGGGATTCCTGTTTTTACCAAAAGCCAATTTCTTGCAACGGGATTTGTCAATGGTGATGACAGGATGGATTTAGTCGTCGGTAATTTGAGTGGATCAAACGTCTTTGTTGCTATCCAACCAACGACGTGGAAAACCGCCTGGACAACTTACTTGAAAACGGCTTCGGGAGCAGCCTCCGATATCCAGCTTGCCGATGTGACCGGTGACGGCAGGAGCGACCTGATATTCGCCGATTCCACCAGCTCTGGAGGATATTCGAGGGTGCGCATTTATGAAAATGAAGGGACCGGATTTTCGATTAACTCTCAAGTACCCATTAGAACACCTCTTGGACTTGGCACAATTGCAGCCGGCAATCTATCAGGTGACTCCAGCGTTGATCTAGTTGCATTGTCCTATACATTTGCGAATGCCAGCGCCTATCTCCATGATGGATTGGGATTCTATAGCCAATATTCAAACCTCACTTTTCCAGTGGATGTGTCACCGCTAAAGTCTATTGTTGATGATTCCATCGTCGGTCACAGAGGACTGTTCATCCTATGCCAGGGTCCAGCGGGAGGAAACGGATCACTCACCTGGTACTGTGCAAATCCGAAACTATCTGGAAATGCCGATGACAGCATCTTTACTGCCTCCGACAAACCTACAACACTGGCCTTGGATACACTTTCAGATGGAAGAACCATCCTGGCAACGACATTGACGGCTTCAAACAGAATACTACTCCATGACGAGGGATCTGGCCTTTCATGGACATTGATCACCCAGAGTGCACCTGTCGCAGCGGTCTTCGGCAAATTCAGTTCTTCCGGCGAGTATGATCTGGCTGTTCTCAATTCAGTATCCCACACCATCAGTCTTTATCATGAATCTAAACTCTTTACGAGCGCTCAACCGTACGATAATGTCACCATTCCCTCGAATCCGAATAGCTTGTTCGCCAAGAGCCTCAGGGGGAACGGTCTTGACGACCTACTGGTCGGATATGGAAACGGATGTTGCATACTATTCAACACCGGCGGAGGCCATCCATTCAATCAAAGCTCGAACGAGACCGTGGGAAGCACAATAGCAGGAAATCGGACGGCCATCGCCGTCAGCGATTTCAACTTGGATGGCAACCCCAACGACATCGCCCTCGTGAACTCGGCCACCAACATGGTTGAAATCTACCTCAGGAACGCGGCAGGAGGTCCCGGTTCTTATTATTTCCATGATCCGAAGGCCTATCTCAGCGCCGAAAACGATGGCATTATTCAGACTATCATCATGGGTGATTTCGGCGGCCCAACAAAGGATGGCGCAGTAGAGGATGACATAGCAGCCATAACCCAGAATGGTAAGCTTTTGGTCTTCTTTCAGCCAAGCTATGGTTTCAACGATGCGATGCTCAACCCGGAGTTGTCCATCCCATTGAAAGGCAAACCTTCCTCGGTGGCTGTCGGAGACGTGAATGACGACGGCTATTCCGATATCCTGATCGGCTATTCGGATTCGCCACGAATGGCAGCCTACTTGAGGACCGATTCCGGCACCTTCGCCAATATGTTCAACTTCACCACTGGTGCGGCGCCAGCCAACGTGATGGCACAAGATATGAACGGAGACAATCGTACAGACATCATATGTGCCTCGCCTGGAAGTCATTCGATCAGCGTTTGGTTCCAGAACAACCTGGCTCCGCTGGTCTATATCTCTGGGCCCTCACAACAGGACAGAGGACAGGACGCATCGTTCAACGGTACTTTCTGCCTGGATTCGAATTCGGATATTGATACCCTGAACTACACCTGGAGCTTCGGGGATGGATACAGTGGTTATGGTATGGAGGTGACCCACCGCTATCTGAACAACATCACCTATTACGTTTCACTCACCGTCACCGACAGAGGCGGTCTTAGAAATTCCGTCTGTGTTCCGATCAAGATAGTCCAGACCTATCCTTCTGCGAGCTGTACGATCTGGCCTGGTATGCTGTCAGAAGGACTGTGGGTTTCGTTCAACGATACCAGTCGATCATCGACCATTTCCCATTCGGCAATCTCCTCATGGGAATGGGAATTCGATGGCGTGATCACGAACACATCGAAGAATGCAAAGCAGCATTTCGCCGCCGGGGTTCATACAGTCAGATTGTCCGTCACGGACACAGATGGGATTTCCAACTCAACCCCGCTGCATTCGTTCACCGTGAGCGAAGTGGCACCCTCGGCCAGTTTCCAAAGCGCCATCAACAGGGTGGGTTCACCTTCGTACTTCAACAGCACCAGCAGGTTCGCGTGGACCCCTATTGTCGGATATAGATGGGACTTCGGGGACGGCTCATCAAAGGACGGAATGGACACCACTGTTACCCATTCCTATACGATGAAAGGGTGGTACAAGGTCATCCTGAACGTCACCGACGCCCAGGGATTCACCGACGAGGAGGAGCAATGGCTCTTCGTAAAGGCAACGCCGCCGACGGCAACCCTTCAGTTGAACGGCGCGTCCATAGAAGGAGAGGTCACCAAGTTCTCTGTCACCACGACCTCGTTCAACCCGATCGTTACCTGGAACTGGTCATATGACAGCAGCCAGACCTGGCACTTGTATGGAGGTGACCTTGCCGGGGCTTCGTACACCTTCACGGAGTGCGGAACCCAATGGGTTGGCCTCAATGTGACCGAGGAGGATGGCTCTTGGACCCTTACCGGGATGATGTTAGTAGTTCAGGACGTCAATCCTGAGATCATTGGATTCGATGCGTCGAATGGCCGGACGTATCAAATGGATCAGAGTGTCGGCTTCTGGGCTTCGGCCGTTTCCTACAAGCCTATCACGAAATATGAATGGAATTTTGACTCTGAATCTGGAGGGACCTGGGTGGCATCCACCCCGCTCTTGACCAACCACACCACCTGGGTCTTCACGGAGCCAAAGATCTATTACGTGAAGTTGAGGGTCTGGGACGACGACGGTTTCACGGAATATGCCTCCCATCTGGAGGTGCAGGTCAAGAACCTGCCACCAGTGGCGCATTTCAGTTCACAGAACTCGACCGAGCGCAGCGGTGTTGTGCTTTTCGACGCAACGCTTTCTACCGACACCCCCTCGGACGTGGCCTCACTGGCCTATGGGTGGAACTTCGAGGACCAGGGTGGATGGACCAAGTTCTCTACTGATAACCGGGTCATATCGCACGAGTTCGCAAGGGATGGGCGGTACAACATCACCCTGATGGTCAAGGACCAATGGGGCTCCATATCGGCCCTGGCCCAGACCGTGATCTTGGTGGACCGTACCGCTCCCTCAGTGGTCATGGAATCGACCGGAGATAATGCCAGTGCCGGACAGGGCATCGTGGTGAAGGTGAAGGTGTCAGATCCGTATGGCATCAGAAACGTGACATTGATTTATCGGATAAACAACGGAAACGAATCGTTCATCACCATGACCCCCATGAACGAACCGGACACATACTATGGACAGATACCGGCCCAGGTGTCCAACACGAACGTGTCTTACTGCATAATCGCGGTCGACGATAACAACAACCCCTACCTCACCCAGACCTACCAACTCAACATAAAGGCAGCCACATCGCTGGGCATTTCAGCCGATTATCTAGCTTTGCTTACCGCCATCATGGTGATAATCACGGCACTGATCCTGCTGGTCTTCCGGAGCCTGGTCCCGGTTGACGAAGTGTTCATCATATTCCAGGACGGTCAATTGATGGCTCACCAGACCAGGCGCATCAAACCGGGAATGGACGACGATATCCTGGCTTCCATGTTCATCGCCATCCAGATGTTCGTCAAGGATTCATTCAAGGACGAGTCCTCGACCGGGCTCAACCGTCTAGACTTTGGCGAGAAGAAGATCCTGGTGGAAAAGGGAGAATCATTCTATCTGGCCGTCGTTTTGCATTCGAACCGGACCGGGTCTGTCCCTAACCGCATGCGTACGGTCATGGAAGACATTCAAAAGGATTTCGGGCCTTCCCTGAAAGGTTGGAACGGAGATTTGGAGAAGGTCCGGGGGATCAAGGACACGGTCGATCCTTTGGTTAAGCGGAAGGGACTCTTTGGCAACCGATGACGTCCCGAGCAACGGGTTTATATCATCAAACCGTTAAGCCTGGCAATGTCGGTCATCGAGAACCTGGCGATAGTCCTGGCCCTTTGCGCTCTCCTGTCGCTCATCTCCTATAAATTCGGGCTGTTGACGGCCAGCGGCAGTGCCGCATCGTTCGTCATGGGAGTGGTCATCGGTGTCTTCGGCTCGATAAACTGGCTGATAATGCTTATAGCGTTTGCGGTGGCCGGCTTCGTGGTGACCAAGTACAAGATCGACATCAAGACGAAGAACGGCCTGCAGGAGGGGAAGAAAGGGGAAAGGACATACAAGAACGTCTTCGCCAACGCCTTCGTGCCGGCCCTGATAGCCGTGATCTCTTATGCGGCCGGAATGCAGAACCAGCCCCTTGCAGTCCTCGCATATCTCTGTTCCATCAGCGTGGCCGCTGCTGACACGATCGCCAGCGAACTGGGCGTTCTGAGTCCCCATGTCCGGCTGATCACAAATTTCAAGAAAGTGCCCGCGGGCACAGACGGAGGGGTTTCAGTCTATGGCACGTTCTGGGCCATCATGGCATCGGTCTTCGTTTCACTGGCCGGCTGGGTGGTCCTTTTCCCGGAGACGGCCATCGACGGAAGGGTGTTCGTGCCGATCGTCATGGGCGTCTTCGGATGTATGGTCGATTCGGTCATCGGGGCCACGTTCGAGACCTGGAAGATGGTGGACAAGCTAGGCAACAATGTCTCATCCATGGCCATCGGAACGGTCGTCGGGGTCTTGCTCCTCCAGTTCTTCTAAAGGTGGGCCATTGATTATCTATCCGGTACCGCGATGTCCGATATGCAGGAGAGGTTTAGATTGCAGCTAGAGGTCAGGCCAGGCGTGCTCTATTTCCTCAAGGGAAAGGAGGAAGGTCGGGTTCGTGAGGTGGTAACTGGCCTAAGATCGGCAGGTTACCGTGTGCTTGTGGTCTCGTCCCGGGATCCGGCGACCGTGAAGAATGACATGGAGACCCCAACCGATTGCATCCTGACCCTCACCGAATCGGTAGGACAGCACTCGGTCGACCCACAGAACCTGATGGTCCTTACGGACACCATCATCAAGTTCATCGAACAGGAAAAGCCATCAGCGTTCCTTATCGAGGACCTAGGGTTGCTGAAGCAGAAGAACGAGTTCCCCAAGGTACTGCGAATGATCGAGTTTGTCTACGAGTCATTGGCCTTGAACCGCGCCATCGGCCTCACTTTGATAGATCCACAGCACTGGGACGAAAGGGAGATGGCGTTCCTGGGGAAGGAAGGCAAGATCGTGGAGGAGAAGGATCGGCTGGACATCAGGTCACTGCGGCCTCATACCGCAAAGAACACACTATCCCAGAATGTTTAAATATGACCGTTTGCTTCGGTGGATTAAGAATGGTATGACGGCCAAAGAGGCGGGGATACGCCTGGTCTCATCCGAACCCAGAAGCTAAGCCTGCCGTCGTTCGGCGCTGTACTGTGGTGCGCGAGCCCACGGGAACCTTCGAAAGCTGTCAGCCATTCTTAT
>DASXVU010000011.1 GCA_036504055.1 Methanomassiliicoccales archaeon
TCTCCGCATCCATGAGCCAGTTGACCCCATCCATCGAGGTCATGTAACGGTTCTCTTCCTCCCTTATGTCCAGAAGGACCATCGTATGCAGCCCGCGTTCCTTGTTCTCCAGGATGCGTTCGTACGGACTGGAGGGAAAATATTCGCCCTCCACGAACGGTAGGGTGACGGTCCTTCCGAACTTGTATGGCTGAAGCCCCAAGGACGAGGGGCAGGCGCTGAAGATCGAGACCCCGTGGATCACTTTGGTAGGGATTCCCGCATCCACCGCTTGGATACGCAGGTCCACATGGGTTGTTGCGGCCATGGTGTCCCCGGCAGTGACGAACGCCACCTTCTTCTCCTTGGCTGCGTCCACCACCATCTCCGACTCCTCCACGTCCTTCCGCCTGAGCACCGTGATATCCTTACCGATGGCTTTACCGAGATCCTCCAGCGAGGCGTCGATCAGCCTAGAAGTGTAGAACTCCACGAATATCTGGTCGCAGCCCTTCAATTCTCTAAGGGCTCGGACGCTCATGTCGTCCACCCCGCCCAACCCTAAACCAACAAATAGCAATTCGCCCATCGACATCACCGTGCGCTCTCTATGCGTTCGCGTACCGAAGGGTGAAGGCGAGTCCGTCCGTAAAAAGCTTTTAGACCTGGGAGTCCTGGATTCGGCGCTAAAGATCATCAGGGAGGATGACTCGATCCTGTTCCCGGTGCTCGGTGACAATATTCCCGACATGGGACTCGAGGTCTGCGAAGAAGAGTTCGATGAGCGCCGCCTCATGGAAACGGACTATAAATCTCTGGTAGCTCTGCCCAATGAGCTCAGGCCCCTGCTGCCCACGTCGTTCGACGTCATCGGTGACATCGGAATATTCCGGTTGCCGGACGAACTATCTCTTTACGCAAAGGAGATCGGTTCGGCCCTTCTATCTGCGTTCCCGCGGCTTCGCACCGTCGCCATTGACAAAGGCGTCAAGGGAGAGTTCCGGGTGCGTGACCTGGAGGTGGTGGCCGGCGACGAAAGGTTGGAGACCGTCCACCAGGAATACGGGATCAAACTGCTGGTCGATCCCAGCCTCGTCTATTTCAATCCCCGACTGGCTGGCGAGCGCCATAGAGTGGCATCGCTGGTAAGGGATGGAGAGACCGTTATCGACATGTTCTCCGGTATCGGTCCTTTCGCCATCATGATCGCCAAGCAAGCGAAACCGTTCGTGGTGTTCGGACTGGACATCAATCCGGAATGCATCGAGTACATGAAAAGGAACATCGAGATCAATAAGGTCACCACCGTGGTCCCGTTAGAGGGTGATTCCAAGCACCTTATATTCGACATACCATGCGCCGACCGGATCGTGATGAACCTGCCGCACACTGCCAGGCAGTTCTTCCCCGAGGCATTGACACGGCTGAACATCGGCGGCACCATGCACTTCTACCATATCTGTGAAAGGAACGAGATCGATTCGGTTCTGGACCAGATGGTGCTCGAGGCCAGAGGCATGGGGGTCTGCGTCGACATAGCCCACAAGGAGGAACTGAAGACCTACTCCCCAAGTGCCAGCGTCTTCAGCGCCGACCTATTTCTTCGTGACTGGTGCTAGAGTGATCCCTTTCTGACCCTGGTAGTTACCGCTCCTCTTTTCGTAGGTCATCTCGCAACTGGAATGCATCTTCTCCAACACCATCTGCACAAAACGGCAGCCTATGGGGACCTCGACCGAATGGGCGGAGGCGTTGAATCCTGTGAAGGTGAGGGTTCCATGGAATCCGGCATCGATCTTGCCAAGGCCGATCAGTAGCCCTTTTCTTATCCAGGAAGTCCTGGTCCAGAGCTGGGCGGCGATATCATCGGGCAGTTCGATATGTTCTATGGTGCTGACGAAGAACATCTTTCCCGGGCCGATGATGGCAGTTCCCTCACGCTTGGTCTCACCGGAATCTGCCATCCTGATCTCGGCTATGCGCAGGTCGTACCCGTTGGGGGTGAGACTTGCGTCAGAATAGTCCTTTATCACAAGTCTCCCGCTATTCATCATCTCGACGATCTCATGGTCCGGAACGATGCACATGACCCACCTCAACTCGCTTCCTGCACATTAGTGTAACGCACTATCCTAACGTTCGATCCTTTATCGAGGGCTGTATCGCCGACTCGGAGAACCAAAGCGAATAGTTATCATACGCGAAACGAAATTCTCCTTCCAGAATGTCGTTTTTTGCTCATGAGGACAAAGTGAATCCAAAGTCACTGCGTTCCATAGACCTTCATGATCACGTGGCCATCATCTACGAGTCCCAACAAAGCATGTTCGATCTGCTCGCCGAGCTGTGCCGGATCGGCATAGAGAGGAATGAAAGGTGTTTGATAGCGACCTTTGAAGGTAACGAGATCGAGACCCATCTCCGGCGGGCAAGGATCGATGTGGATTCCGCCAAGGCCTGTGGAGCCCTGATCTTTCAGGATGTCCTAGACATATTCCCTGACGAGCCGAGCTTCGATCCAGATGGGACCGTCGCTCTATTCGAGAGAATGATCAACGAGGCAGTGGATCAAGGTTTTTCTGGATTGAGGGTGTTCAATTCGTCGTATTCGCCCGCAGCCTTTGGTGACGCCGAGGTCCATCTCGACTTCGTCGCGAGGATGGGCGGGGTGGTGAGGGACAATAAGGTAGTTCGGATCAGCCTCTTTGATCTGAACGAGCAGGAGCACGACGTGATCATAAACGCCATACTCAGCCATCCTATCATCATCCTGAGAGGGATCGTGTGCAACAATTTTTTCTATATCCCGCCCGAGCAGTTGTTCAGCCCCAAGGGCGGTTCCCCTGAGTTGTACAGGTTGATGGACAACCTGATCGACGTCCATCATAACGAGCTCAGCCTCAAGGAGAGCCACGACGAGCTTGAATCTACGAATCGGATGCTTCGTGAGGAGATCAACAAGAGGAAAATGGTGGAATGGGCCCTCCTGATATCCGAGCTAAGATACCGCAACACACTGGATTCGATCAATGAACCGGTCATTGTCATCGACCAGGACTATAGGGTCACCGTGATAAACAAGGCAATGGAGGTCATGGGTGACAAGCTCGGAGTGAACTGCCGCTGTGTCGGTCGGCCATTTCTAGAGGCGTTCCCGCGGCTCTCAAAACAGGAATTGGACGAATACGCTCAAGTGTTCAAGAGTGGGGAAACGATCGTCTCCCAACGGATATACAACCCGAACGGCATCAAGGTGTTAGCCGAGGTGAGCAAGGTGCCGATGAAGGATGGGGACAAAGTTACGAACGTTACAACAATAATCAGAAAGTTGGACGAGAATGAAAAAGATGCCTGAAAATATACTCAGAAAGTGGGTCTTGTTCTCAATATTGATACTCAGGTATCGACGTTAATATACCATGGTGGCGATGTGTAACATGGGATATGGGAGCACTCGATACCAGTACATTCAAGAGCGGATGCATTAAGGATCGATTTCGACACCACCTCGCTCCCCTCCTCCTCTTTTTAAATTTCATCTCTGCAAGGTGACGCGTCTTCATCGGAAAGACGATTGTTCGTAGTGACTAGGTACTCCATCGAATTCGGCAATTATTAATATGGTTGAAACGTTCAAGGATTAGTTGGATGTATCATCCAATTGCGGCTGTAGGGGCCGAAAGAACAGGGGGTTTTCAAGAATGGTGAAGAAAGGTGCAATCATAGCGGTCGTCGTCGTCATGGCATTGGTCGCTGTAAGCTTGTTTGCTTTTGTCGGTATGAACAACACTAAAACCAAGGACGTCGGCAGGATCACCTTCGTAGACGCGTTGGGGAACAATGTAACGCTAAACTCGACACCTATGAGGGTCGTGTCGGCCTCGCCGAGCACCACCGAACTTCTGTATGCGATGGGGGTCAATAACACGATCGTAGGAGTCACTGACTATTGTGACTACCCTCTGAACGATACCGGGAAATCCCCGAAAGAAATCTTCACCAGCATTGGCGGTTTCTATTCGCCTAGCAAGGAAAAGATAGCTGGACTCAACCCCGACCTGGTCCTCCTGGACGCGGGGGTCAAAAGCCAGCGGGATCTGAACACATTTTTCGACTCGCTGGGCATGAAATATGTTTCACTTTACCCGGGTAAGAATGTCACCGAGATTGAGAAGAACATAGAATTCATCGGACAGATATATGACAAAGGGGCGAAAGCCGCCTCTTTGATCACTGATATGAACGATAAGCTGTCCGCGATATCGAACGCGACCAGCAGCATACCATCCAAACTCAAGGTGATGGTGATGGTGTCTTGGAGCCCCTCGATCTACGTGAATGGCGGGAACACCTTCATTAACGATATCATCGTCGCCGCCGGCGGCGTTAACGCCTTTGGGAACGCCTCGGGCTATCTGATCGTCTCGAAGGAGGGCGTCGTCCAGGCCAATCCAGACGTGATAATTGTCGCATCGTCGATGATACCGGGTCTGACCTCACAGGAGGTCCTGGACCAGATCAAGGGCGATGCCCTTCTGCGGTACACGAACGCCGTCATTAACAACAAGGTCTTCGTCATCCAGGACCAGGCAGAGAGCTGCTTCCTGCGCCAGGGGATAAGAGTGGTCCAAGCGACCCAACTGCTGGCCGATATGCTGTATCCGACCATGTTCGGAGAGAGCATACCCAATATACTGGGAAGCGATTACGGCATCTACTTGCCCCAGAGCGGAATTACCGGAGCGATCACCCAGCAAACGGTCATGACATCGTCCATATCTCGGTGATGTCTTGAACGGTTCAGTGGTCGAGCGGGCGAAGTCCAGGTTATTGCTTATCGTAATAGCCGGAAGCATCTCGCTCACCCTGCTCTTTTTCCTTTCCTTGGCGGTCGGTGCCTATGGCATGTCCTTCGAAACGGCCATGTCCTCCTTCTTTCATCTCATTACCGACCCGGGTGACCCCAACAGGTCATTGGATGAAGGGATCATATTGAGCTCAAGGCTGCCCCGGACGCTGTCCGTCATAGGGGTGGCCATCGGCCTTTCGATATCAGGCGCTGTCATGCAGGCGATCATCAGGAATCCGCTGGTCGACCCCTACATCACCGGTGTTTCGTCTGGGGCCGCGCTCGGCGCCTCCCTCGTGGTGATGGGCGGAGTATCAGTGGTGGGCATCGGCGTGTATTCTATGCCTCTGGCCGCCTTCGTAGGTGCCATCGCGGCCTTTGCTTTGACCCTGTCCCTATCCGAGGCGGCCGGAGGAAAGCCGATTAGCTTCGTACTGGCCGGGGTCATGATCGGACTGGGCCTGTCATCGTTCACCAACATCCTTGCGGTACTGAACCCGGACGAGCACAAGGGCATACTTTTCTGGATGTTCGGTTCGTTCACAAATGTTGATCTGAACCAGACATTGATCATCTTGATACCGACGATCGCGATCGTCATCGTGATGCTGGTATACGCAAGGGACATGAACGTCATGCTCCTCGGTGAAGAGCAGGCTGGTCAGCTCGGCCTGAACACCCGCAATTTCAAAAGGGTCATGATGGTCCTTACTTCCTGCCTGACTGGTATCTGTGTGGCATTCACGGGTGTCATCGCATTCCTGGGTCTGATCGTTCCCCACTCCGCCCGGATGATCGTAGGCAGCGACCACAGGTTGCTACTGCCAGCATCGATCGTGATCGGGGCCAATGTCCTTCTTCTCGCAGACATCGTGGCCAGGTCGGTCATCATGCCATCCGAACTACCGATAGGGGCGATAATATCATTGATAGGCGTTCCGTTCTTCGGATACCTGATGATCAGGAGGGGGAAGGAATATGGGGCCTGAAACTGGCACGGTAACCGTGAAGGTAAGCGGCATATCCTTCGGTTATAACGGGAAGAACACCCTGGACGGGATCGATCTAGAATGCGCCAGGGGTGAGTTCATCGGCCTCATAGGGCCGAACGGTTCCGGCAAGACCACGCTCCTTCGATGCATCAACGGAGTGCTCAAGCCAAAGGTCGGCACCATCTTCGTCGAAGGCAAGAACATCGACAAGATGAAGATCAAGGAGATCGCCCGGGTCTGCGCGAACGTCCCGACCGACGCCGCCGAGGACCTGACGCTGACCGTGCACGAGTTCGTGTTCCTAGGCCGGTACCCGTACGTCAGCGGAATGTGGTGGGAGAGCAAGGAGGACGAAGCGATCGTCGACAAGGCCATCGCCACGTTCAAGCTGGAATCCCTGGTCAATCGCAAATTGAACGAACTGAGCTCTGGGGAACAGGCCAGGGTGCTGCTGGCCAAGGCGGTGGTCCAGCGCCCGCAGGTGATGCTTGTGGATGAGCCGTCCGCCCACCTCGACCTCCGTTACAAGCTGGAGGTGATGGAAGAGCTGCGTTCCCTTTCAAGGACCGGGATCACCGTCATCACCGCATCGCATGACCTCAACCTGATGTCCAAGTTCTGCGACCGGGTCCTTATGATCAGCGCAGGCAGGATAGTCTCGTTCGGTCTGCCGTCGGAGGTCATGACCGAGCAGAACATCAGGGACGTGTACGGGGTAGAGGTCAGGATATTCCGCGAAGATGACGAGATATATGCCATTCCAAAGAGGTCGATAAGGCAATGAACGTGGAGGAACTGGTCCGTGCGGACCTCTTGAACATCAAGCGGCCGATTCACGGCGGCCTGGGCTGGAAATACCAGGGCGTGGAGGACTTCAGCTCGAACCTGAACCCTCTGGGTCCGCCATCGCAGGTCCGTGACTATATGCTGGAGGCCGCGGACAAGCTTATCTACTATCCCGACGACGGCGGGATGGAGCTCAAGGATGCAATATCCAGACGGTTCGGCGTCAACAAGGATAACATCATGCTCGGAGCCGGCTCGGCCGAGCTTATCCGTCTGTTCCCAGACGTATTCATCAACAAGGGGGACGGGGTCATCATGCCCCGGCCGACCTTCGCCGAGTATCAGTTCGCCCTTAGGATGAGAGGCGCCAGCGTGCATGATTTCCCGCTTTGCGAGATCGACGGGTTCCATTTCGACTTCGCCCGGCTGAACTACATGATCGAGTCGGGATCGAAGGTGGTCTACATCTGCAATCCCAACAACCCCACCGGTGTCGTGGAAAGCAGGAAGCGTATCGTGGAGATCATCGACGAGTGCGAAAAGCAGAACACCATCGTCTTCCTGGACGAGACGCTGCTCGAGCTGGTGGACAACGCCCGGGACCTCACCTGCGTCTCAGAGGCCGAGAGCCACGACAATCTTTTCATCATCCGCTCGTTCACCAAGTGCTTCGCCATACCGGGCATGCGGGTAGGATACGCCGTGGGCTCGAAGGACCTCATCCGGCACATGGACAACGCCCGGCTGGCGTGGAACCTGGGTCAGGTGGAGATGCACGTCGCCTCAAGGCTCTTGGATGATTGTTACGGTCACATCGAGAAGGCTGCCCGCCTCATGGCCGAGGAGAAGTCCTATCTGCTCGAGGGCATCCGCAGGACCGAGGTCGTCTCGGCCTCGAGACCGGACGCCTTTTTCTTCTTCAACCGGGTCAACGGCGGTCTGGACTCGAAGCAGCTGAAGGACCTGCTGCTCCGGTTCAACGTCCTGGTTCGGGACTGCGGTTCGTTCGGAAGGCCGTTCGAGAAGTTCGCCCGTTTCGCCGTCAAGACCCATGACCGGAACGTGCACCTGGTGGAGGCGTTCAAGCGGACGGCCGAGATCATGGAGAACCTGAAATCTAAGGGTGAATGATCTTGCTGTCCGATCTATACCTGTACGGTCTATTGACGCTCGTTCTCGCGGTCGTTATAGATCTACTGCTAGGCGAGCCGCCGAACGCCGCCCATCCAGTGGTCTGGATCGGCAAGGTCATAGGGTTCATGGACCGGCACACCAAGAGGAACGGAAGGAAGGGTTCCGAGCGGGTGAAGGGCATATTCCTGGCCTTGGTGCCCCTGTTGCTCTTCCCGTTCATGTTCACGCTGTTGCTGTTCCTGCTCCGCGATCTTTTCGGAGCGGTGATCTGGGCCATCGGATGTGCGCTGATCCTGAAGACCATGTTCGCCATCAACGCCATGGGAAAGCACACGCTGCCGATCCAGAAAGCTCTGGAACGTGGCGACATGGAGGCGGCAAGGAAGGGCGCTTCGATGATCGTCTCCCGCGACGTCAACAAACTGGACCGAGAGCATATCATCTCCTGTGCGGCCGAGTCGGCGGCGGAGAACACCGTGGACAGCATCTTCTCGCCGTTGTTCTTCTTCGGGCTGGGAGGCATGCCTCTTATCATCTTCTACCGGGTGTCGAACACGCTGGACGCCATGGTCGGCTACATCGACCATCCGTACACGCATGTAGGATGGTTCAGCGCCAAGCTGGATGACTGCACGAACTACATCTGTGCCCGGATATCGCTTCCGTTCATCCTACTTGCCCTGATGATCCTCGGAATGGACTGGAGGGGTGCATGGAGGGACGCCAAGAAGTACCACAAGGCCACCCTCTCGCCGAACAAGGGATGGTCCATGTCCGCCTTCGCGGGCGGCCTGGGCATCCGTTTTGAGAAAGTAGGATGGTACGTCATGGGCGACGGGCCGTTGCCGACCGACCCGAAGGTTATCGGCAATACGGTCAAGGTGATGAAGGTCTCGGCGCTGCTGTTCATCGCACTGGTGGTGCTGCCGCTATTCCTTTTCGTCGGGCTCAATGTCCAGATATATATCGAAAACCTATTCTCGGGTCTAGTCGGGTGGTTGTGATCATGGGCAAGGTGGAAGTGACTACGGAGTTCAGGGAGGTCGGAGAGAATACGGTAATGGTGGTACGGCTGCCGAAGAGAATGAAGGTCCTCAGCACGACGGTGCTCAACGGAGGGTTCTCGGTCTCGGACACCCTTCTCTCGATCCAGGTCCCCATCCATTACAATGGCACGGACCCCGAATCGGAAGTGGTCGATATCTGCAGGACGCTCGGGCTCTGCGCCGAGGCGGTCGGTTTCATGACCGCCGTCGACCTGAAGAAAGTGATCACGATCGTCAGCGAGGAGTATCATGGCATCAACGCCACCGTGGTCGCGACATCTGGAGTCAAGAACGCGGTCTATGCCGGGGAGCTCATGACCGACGCCCTGGTCCGTGGACTGAACGGTCCCGGAACGATCAACATCATCGTCGTCCTGGACAGGCCTCTGCACGAGACTGGCATGGCCAACTCCCTGATCACCATCACCGAGGCGAAGACCGCCGCCCTCATGGATACCAAGACCAAGGGCACCGGGACGACCAGCGATGCCATAGCGATCTGCTGCCCGGAGGGCGATGGGGAGAAGTATGCTGGCACCGCGACCGATGTGGGCATATGCATGGCCCGCGCCGTACGCAAAGCGGTGGCCGCCTCAACGCTCAAATGGTATGCCCGGCCTGGCCCAGTGGATTTCATCAAGCTGCTGGACGACCGGGGCATCACCATGGAGGAGATGTGGACCGCGGCCAACAAGCTGGTGTTCCCCAACCCTGATTGGCCGGAGGGATTCCTCAAGGGCAAATTCGTGGAGCGTATGAACCTGCTCCGGCAGGACATCAACGTCAACGCCATGGTCAAGGGGGCCATCCTTCTGGAGGATGCGGGCAATTCACAGGACCTCTACGGTCTCGACAACGGGGTCTTCGAATCCGATCCGGTCCACCTGCTGGCCGACGAGCTCATGGGGATCGCCCTGGCGGAGTACATCACCGGTACCAAGGGGCTGTTCGAATACGTTCGTTACGACCGAAAGAAGCCCGGCATCCTGGCCGAGCTCGGCCCGTTCCTCGACGACATCGTGGGTGCGTTGATCGGCGCGGTAATGTCCAGGATATACTCTGATCTACTGGAGGCGGAAGGACGACTACAATAGGCGCGGTCAAAGCAGCATTCTCGATGTTCACGATGATACCGCTGGACGTCGAAGGCGAAGAGGTTGTCGGGCTGTCAAAACGATTCTACCTGATTGTCCTGGTGGGAGCGTTCTACGGATTGATCGCCGGATCGCTGATGTGGGCCCTATCACAGGTGTTCACCGTTCTGACCGCAGGAGTGCTGGCCCTTTTGGTGGTCCATGCTCTGAACCGTTTCCTGCACTTCGATGGGCTGAGCGATTTCGGTGACGGAATGATATGCAGCGGCGACCAGGAGAAGAAGATGAGGGCGGTCAAGGACTCGCACACCGGTGCTGGAGGCATCGGATACTCCATCGTCTTCACTGCGCTGAGCATCGTGGCGCTAGGTGAGCTCTCACCGCAGCTGGTCTTCTTCGGGCCGTTCGTGGCCGAACTGCTGAACAAGAACGCCATGGTCTTCGCCGCTTCGGCCGGTTCCTCCCGGGAAGGGCTGGGTGGCATTTTCGTAAAGAACGCGTCGGCCAAGACGGCCGCGATCTCCGCCCTGATCTCGCTGGTGTTCATCATACCGGTGAGTTACGCCTTCTATTGGTACTATGGGCTGTCGATGTACTGGCTGATCTTCATGATCGTGGCGCCGTTGGTCATCAGCTGCGTGGTCGGAACGATCGCCGCCAGGATAGCCATGAAAGGGTTCGGCTGCGTCAACGGGGATGTCCTCGGTGCTACCAACGAATTCTCCCGGCCGTTCGTGCTTTTGACCGTCTCGGCGGTGGTCTGGTGCCTGGCCACGCTGCACTGGTGACCGCCGGCGGCAAGGGCAGCCGCATCAGCGAACTGGGTGTCGAGAAACCGTTGGTGCCTATCGCCGGCGTGCCGATGATAGACCGTATTCTGGAAGAACTATCCAGATCTTCGAGGATCGACCGGATCTACGTATCGGTGAGCCCTTTGGCACCGAAGACCAGAGATCATCTCGATGGCAGCGACGTTGTGATAATCGAAACGCCAGGTAACGGTTATGTGGCCGATCTGAACAGCTCTATGCGTGCCATCGAGGAGGACGCCGTCATGGTCTGTCCTTCGGATATGCCGCTGATCACCTCTGCCGGGGTTGACGAGCTCATCGCCACCTATGATGAAAGGGCACAGCCCTCCCTAACGGTGGCGCTGCCGCCAAAGGTCGTTGAGTCGCTGGGATTGATCGTCACGTATGTCGAGGAGATTGAAGGCAGACCGCTGACATTCTGCGGGGTGAGCGTGGTTGACCGTAAGGAGATGCTGACCGGTAACTTCTTGCCAGGCGGTTATTTCGTCACCGAAAAGGAGGAGTTCGCCGTGAACGTCAATACCGTCCACGACCTCCGCCTGGCAGAAAGGATTTTGGAGGAGAGACCCAGGTAGTCCGTGTCTAGTGTTTGGCTAGGGCCATGATCTTCTCATAGTTCTTCTCGATCTCGGCGAACAGGGTCTTGCAGGTGATCGCCCCGCTGCTCTGGCAGAATGCCGCTATGGATATCCCTCCGGCGCCCACACCTTCCTTGACCAGGCCCTTCTCGTAGAAGGTCAGCCCATCGTGCTTGGTCGATGAGAAGTCCAGGTTGGCCGCCAGGACCGGCACGTGGCCGATCTGCTTCACGATGCCTACCAGGTCGGCGGATGGGTCCTTCATGATCCATCGGGTCGTTCCGAGCGCGACATTGTCCAACGCCTTCGGTTCCATCGATTTCACGACGGCCAGGACCGCGGCCATCTGGGTCCCTCCGGCAAGAATGACCGGGACCTTTCTGGCCGCGCCCACGATCAGACCGGCTGCCGCCGGCATCATCGGGTCCCCGACGGCCGCCACGGCCAGCATGCCGTCGTTCTTCATCTGCTCAGGGGTCGATCTGGACTTGGATATGCCCTCCTTGGCGATCGAGGATTTGAGCGAGTGCGGGTTTTCCGGCAATGTCGAACTGACCTTGCCGTCGGCGTTGTAGCCTAATGCCAAAAGGACCGCCAGGGCGGTCGTCGTTCCCCCGGCTATGCTCTCACCAACGACCAGATAGTCAGAGACCTTGGCCAGGTTCTCTCCGGCTATGACCGCGTTTTCGTAGACCCGTTTGGGATCACGGACCGCCGCCCCGGTCTTGATGTCCTCTCCTGGATACCCTTCCAGCTCGAAATAGGGCGCATGGGGCCGTACCCGGACGCCCCCGTTTGCGGCATAGAACGGCATTCCGGTCATCCCGATTGCGCTCATGGTGACCAGCGCCGGTGTCGGTATGCCGTTCGGCGTAACAGGCACTCCATCGATGCACTTGCATCTTCCATAATATAGCAATTCAATGTCCGCGGCAGGCGTGAAATCCGTGATGGCCGGAACCGCGCCCGCGGCCGATATGCCAGGGATCTTCGCCGTTTCGGTGTTACCTATCACGCAGATGAATGTCGGTCTCTTGCCCCAGACCTTCTCGACGAATGCCTTGGCCTTCGCTTCCTCATTGCAGATCAGGATGTCCTCAGGGACTTTGAAGTTCATTTGTTGACACCTCTCAAAGTAGTTGGATGATACATCCAATGTATGAGAAATAGACTATTTAATGCTTTTTCGAAGAGAAAATCATGTGCGGATACAGTCACAGATCGCTTTCTAGATGAATATCTTCGGCAACAGGTCGCCGAGCTGGATGCACTTGGATTCCTGTTCGCAGAACCGCTTTCCCTCGGCCGAAGTGACTAGGTGGTCGGTGATGGCGTATGGAACCTTCATCACGATGTGTTCCCCGGTGACCGAAGAACACCCATGGTCCACGATGACGGCGATGCGGCAGTTGGAGAACGATTTTGCATTGCGCATGAGCTCCTTATCGACCGCCTCCAGCAATTCCACTTTTTCTCTCGGGGCGCGTTTATGGGATATATCGTCGGTCTCCTCGACATGCAGGAACACATCCTCTTTTTTGATCAATGAAGCGGCTTCCTTGATGCCATGTTTGAAATCCGAGACACGTTTCGATCTGATGCCCAGGAAAGCGGCCACTCCCAGAGCCGAGGGGCTCTTGGAGATTATGGTCATCGGCGGGACCTTCCTGCTGCTGGCCCTTGCCTCTTCAGCCAGCTTTCCGAAGCCCCCGCCCCAGGGCAGCATGGTTATGCCGCCAGTGTGCATCGCCACGGACTCAGCGAATTCCTCGAACTCGTAAAGGTCCTCCGGCATGACGTCCGCCGGGCTCGGCGGCTTGGGCAGGTCCAAAATTCGGTTGCTCTCCACGGTCATCACCGCCTTGCCCCCTTGGTAGAACAGGATGCTCGGTTTCATCCCGGAGATGTGCTTCTTGCTTTTCAGGACCGCTTTCTGCAGCTCGATCTCGTCCGCACAGGACACCTTGTAGTACCATTCCACTCTTCCGTTGACGATCTTGGCCGGTGTCATACGATATGCGATCCTCGACGCATCCAGTGGAAGTCCCAGTCCGAAGGCCTCGATCACTCCCCGGGGCACATCGAGCGGCTTGCCGGAGAACAGCTGCAGAAGGAAGAAATGGGTGTATTCCCGCGCGTCCGTGCATCCCAACTCGCCGCTCGAAGCGACCGAATTGATGAACTTCATCGTGGAGACCTGGAGAGGGGTCTTGTAATCAAGTGCCGGCACCTTGTCGTCGGTCGCTCCGTCGAGCATGATCACAAGGGTCCGCCTCGAGTTGGACATATCATCCATTATCACGATTCACATCCTTAATCGTTTGCAGTGCCACTGAATTCTAAACAAATGGCCAGTATCCTAACGCCGTGATAGCGCGACCGCACATTGGCCGGCAGATATGCATTCATCGCCGTTGGGAAGCTGATCGGGCAGCAGCAACTCGAACCCTTTGGAGCGGGCGATCTCCTTGGTCAAACGGCAGACAGTGGCGTTGTACGAGACTCCTCCAGTGAGTCCGATCGACGTAAGGCCTTCATCCTCGGCCTCCAGGCATGCGATATCCACCATGGACTCCAGCATGGCCTTGACGAAACTGATTGCCAGATCCTCCTTCTTACCCTCGGACTCGAAAAGCTGGGCGAACAGCGGTATGGTCTGCACCACTCCGTTCTTGACCTCCGCGGCCAGCTCTATGGTGGGTTCGCCCTTTTCCAGCCACCTCTCCAGCTTCATGGCCGGCTCCCCATCATAGGAGCGGTACTGGCATATCCCGAGGTAGCAGGACAGGGCGTCCATGACCCTTCCCATGCTGGTGGTCATCGGGCTCTTGGTCATCAGTTTCCGGAGCAAAGCCGAGTCCACGTCGGTGAAATACCCGCCATCCAGTCCCAGAGATTCGCGGACAGCGAAGACCAGGCGTTTGACATCGTACACCGCCTTCTCACCACCGAGGAGCGGTATCTCCTGCAGGTGGCCCACCCTGCGGTAGGAGTCGAACCGGGAGTGCAGGACCTCGCCGCCCCAAGCGTTTCCGTCCTCTCCATAACCGGTGCCGTCCAGGGTGAGGACCACCGCTTCATCGATGCGCCGGTCCACCATGAGGGCGGAGGCGTGGGCCCAATGGTGCTGGACCTCCACTAGTCTGACGTCCGATCCCTCGGCGAGGCGTTTTCCAAGTCTCCGGGTCGAATATCCTGGGTGCAGGTCGATGCCGATCGCCTCTATGGTCTCTGCTCCGAGGAGTCTCCTCTGGTATGCAAGCCCGGACTCCAGGAACTCGAGCACTCCGGCCGAGCTGGCGTCCCCGATATACTGGGTGGCATACAGTCTCTTCCCGGTGACCAGTGCGCCGGCTATGCTCTCCTGCGCCCCCAGACCGACCGCCGTCCCGTCGAACGGGAAATCGACCGCGACCGGGATGTGCCCCCTCGATTTGCGGATAAAGAAAGTGCCGTTCTCGAAGCTGCGCACCACCGAGTCATCGCATCGGTTCACGATCTCCCGGTCGTGGAAAAGGTAGCATTCCGCTCCCAGCGCCATTGCGTCCTCGTCCCGCAGGACCATCGGTTCTCCCGGGACGTTGGCCGAGGTCATGACCAGGGCGTCATCCTTCAATTCCGAGAACAGGATATGCTGCATCTCGGTGTAGGGCAGGAACACCCCGATGTTGCCTAACCCCGGCGCCACCAGTTCTGTGAGGTCGGAATCTGTTTTGGGCAACAGCACGATCGGACGGTGGGGGGACAGCAACAGCTCTTCCTCATGACCGTCCGGCGCAGCATACCTTCTGACTGCGTCCATATCCCGGACCATGATCGCAAATGGTTTCTGGCGGCGCCGGTACCATTGCCTCATCCTGGGAAGTGTCGACAAGGTGCAGCAGAGGTGCATGCCGCCCCAACCCTTTACCACGCCAATGAATCCCTTTTCAAGTTGTATGGCGAATGTCGAGATAGGCTCACCTTCGATCGGTCTGCCCTCACCGTCGAGAAGACGGAACCTCGGGCCGCATGCCGGGCAGGAAATGGTCTGATGGTGGAACCTCCTGGCCTTTGGATCATCATACTCCCGGAGACAGTCGGGGCACATCTGGAATCTGGCCATCGAAGTCAGCTCCCTGTCGTACGGAAGGTCCTTTATGATCGAAAATCGAGCGCCGCAATCGGTGCAGTTGGTGAAAGGATATAGATAACGCCGATCGGTCGGGTCAAACATCTCCTTCCTGCAATTCCCGCAGAGAGCAGTGTCATTGGGGATGCCCACGCCCTTCTGGCCGCTGGAACTCTTGACTATCCGGAAGCCCATGTCCACGAGATCATCCACGGGCATGCCTTCGGAAATCTCGAAGCTATCCAACCGGGCCAGAGGGGGCAATGCCTTGCGCAACTCCGTAACAAAGAGTTCCGAATCCCCGTCCACCTCGATGACCACGTTCGAGCCGTTGTTCTGAACATATCCGTGCATTCCCAACTGTGTGGCTACCCGGTGGACCGTTGGCCGGAAGCCTACTCCCTGGACAATGCCGCGGACGGTGATTCGCATCGATGGATTCGAACATCTGGGAATTATTTAACGTATTTGTAAATAGGTCATCCCCTACCGGGCAAAGTAATATACTGGTGACACCGATTCCGCAGGACAAGGGGATCAGAAATGAGCGACATCAGGACCGGACTGTATTATTCCAAGGACCACGAGTGGGTAAAGGTCGAGGGCGGAAACGCCCGTATCGGCATATCCGATCATGCCCAGCACGAGCTCAATGACCTGGCGTTCATCCAGTTGCCGAAGGTCGGAGACAAGGTGAAGGCCGGCGAGGTTCTGGGTATCGTTGAGAGCGTGAAGAACACGGCCGATGTCATCAGTCCGGTCAGCGGCACAGTGGTCGAGGCCAATTCTCCCTTGGAGGACAATCCCCAGGTGATCAACAAGTCCCCATACGATGAAGGGTGGATCGCCGTGGTCCAAATGGATTCGCCGGGCGATGTACTGAAGCTCCTGGACGCGCCGAGCTACAAGAAGTTCCTGAACGAGTGAGCTCAGATCATCCCTTTCAGCAAAAAGACATCGTGCAGGTCGTTGATGAAGCCGTGCTCGTCGGCGGCCAATCTCTTCTTCACTTCTTTCCATACATCTGGGCAGTCATCGAGTCCGAGCAGTTCCTTGATCGTCAGGTCCACCTCTTTTCTGTTGTCCGGTCTCAATTTGACGCCCGCCGCGATGACGACATCGTCGAGATGCCTGAGATAGCACGACATAGCGGGACATCGGCCTGGGATATAATCAACGTTCTCCATTCCTTTCATAATGTAGCCATCATATGGATGGGACGGTAATCATCGTAATGCCCCGACGGGCCTTTGATAGATACCGATTTATAACTCCTCTTTCAATCGATATAAATATTATTTCAGTCAGCTCATGCATAATAGATTACGGACTCTATATGGAACAGATATCAGGACCGGAACGGTCCGGAAGGTTATGGACAATTTTTCCCTGAGAGAATGTCCGTTACAATTCGTTATCGGTGAAGCATGAACAGTGGCCATTATGGAAAATGGTAGGAAGAGCAGATAAATGTCATTTAGAAGAGTATTGTTGATTAAACCCTCTGGAAGGCACGGCCTCTCCTACGCATTTGACCTGATCCCCACCGGGCTGGAGTACATCGCCGCTTCATTGGAGGATATAGTTGATGAAGTGGTCATATTGGACCTGGAGATGGATGGCAGGCCTTATTCGGAAGTCGTTACCGAATCGTTGAGGGACATAAAGCCTGACCTGGTCGGCATAACGATGTCGGCGACGGAGCACAGCGAAGGTCTGGAGATCGCCCAAATGGCCAAGGACCATGCGGCCGCCACCCTGATGGGCGGATATCATCCTACGGCGATCCCCGATGAGCTGCTATCGCATCACCAGGTGGACATGATTGTCCGTGGTGAAGGTGAGATGACAATTCGTGAGCTGGTCCAGAAAGGGGGGCCTCAGGGCGTCAAGGGCGTGTCGTACCGGGAGGGCGACAAGATCGTCCACAATCCTGACAGGAAGTTCATCGAGGACCTGGACACCCTTCAGTTTCCGGCCCGGCATCTGAGAAAGCACACATACGGAACGAGATTGATGCGGGACCGCGACTTCGATGTGTTGACAACGTCCAGGGGCTGCTGGGGCAGGTGCACCTTCTGCTGTGAACCGACAATGAGCAAGAGCCATCAACGTTACCGTTCGCCCGAGAACGTGATGAAGGAGATCCTGGAGATCGTCTCGTTCCATAACAACAGGCCACTCGCCATTGATATAACCGACCCTCATTTCATGGGCAAGCCGGAGCTGGTGGAGCGGTTCTGTGATCTTCTGGCGCCGCATCATCTTGACATCCGCTTTGGCGTTAAGGTGCGGGCCGACTCGGTGGCCAAACACCCCGAGATCGTTAGGAAAATGATCGCGGTCGGGATCGAGGGTTTCGAAATGGGCATCGAAAGCCCTAACCAAGAGGATATCCGGTCAACAGCGAAGGGAATGAGCATTGACGTGCACGTGACGGCGGTCAACAACATCAAGAAATTCGGAGGCAACGCAGGTGGGACCTTCGTCATCGGCCTTCCTGGTCAGACCGAAGAACAGATCCTGAGTTTCCCGGCCTATGCCAAGAAGATAGGGCTCACCAGCACAGCCTACGGCATTGCCACTCCATTTCCAGGTACGAAGTTCCATGAGGATCTGGATGCCCAAGGTCTGATATTCGAGACCGATTGGAATCGCTACGACGAGATGCACTCCATATTCCGGTCCGAACACCTCTCCAGCGAACGGACGGAAGAGCTGGCCTCGATATGCATGGCTAGGTTCTGGACGGTGGACATGTTCATCGAAAAGGAGCGGATGCACATGATAAGGTCCAATTCCAAGAGGCCCCTGGTAAAGTTCGTTATGGACAAGATGGGAGAGCTGGACTTCTCGCTGAGGATGGGTTCGCAGCTGCAGACCAAGAACCTGGGGAAGCACGTCATGTCTGTCATCGAGGCGTCCGCGGACCCCGGCGTCGAGAGATATACCAGGGAAGTGGGCGTGCATAATATCATCGAAATGCCCGTGCTGCTGCGGCTATTGGGAGATCAGAGGGTGCAGCTCACAGTGAAGAGCAATGGAGAGGCGGTCACAAGCTGGATACTCAAGACCGCCCAGAACAAGGTGGAGTATATCCAGGTCATACCGGGAAGATCCGACCAGAGCACTGTGAACGTAGATCTGGAGCTGGATGATTTCAATTTCAGCAAGAGCGGCAGTGTGGACCTGGTTGAGAGCGTCGCGATTCTGGGGAAGATGCTGGTTTCGAACAAAGGGATCAGGAAACAGCCGACAATGATCCGGCTGATCGTTGCCGGAGGTCTCGAGATGGTCGTGGGCTACGTGAGAAGCATCGACCGAAAGGTCTCCGGAAAACATTCCATCAATGTGACCGAAGGTTAACCCCTTCGATCCGTCATCGCGCAGACCGTTCTATCGAAAAATGGAAGAATGAGGCGGGGCTCAGGCCCCTGCCTCTTTCAAGATATCGGCGCATTTGCACTTCCTGCGCAGCTCCGGTATCTTCGGCAATACGTTCTTGAGCAGGAGCTGCACCTTGTCCATGTTGTCCGCCATGGTCTTCAGGATGGTCTTGGTGTCGACCGGTTCGTCGGCCCAAACATCGAAGTCGGTGATCATGGCCAGACTGGTATAGCACATCTCCATCTCACGGGCCAGCTGGCATTCCGGGACCACGGTCATGCCGATTATGTCGGCGAAGGCCCGGAACATGGTGCTCTCCGCCCTGGTGGAGAACCGGGGACCTTCCACGCATACATAGGTGCCGCCGGCGTGGACCGGGATCTTGGCCTTCTTGGCCGCCTTGACGAACAGGTCGTTCATCTCCGGGCAGAACGGGTCGGCCATGCTGACGTGGACGGTCTTGCCCTCGTCGAAGAAGGTGTACTCCCTGGTCTTGGTGAAGTCTATGAACTGGTCCACGACCACGATCTCCCCCGGTTTGAACTCTTCCTGGAGCGACCCGACCGCGCAGGGGGAAACGATCCTTTCGACCCCGAGCTGCTTCAAGGCCCAGATGTTGGCCCTATAGTTCACCTTATGCGGGGGGTAGATGTGCCCCTTCCCATGCCGCGGCAGGAAAGCCACTTCCACTCCATAGAGGTCGCCGATGAGGATCTCGTCGGAGGTCGCTCCATATGGGGTGAAAGGTCTCACGGTCTCTTTTAGCTTGAACATCTTGGGGTCGTATACCCCGGTGCCGCCGATGATACCGATCTTGGCCTGCATTATGATCGAACCTGGAACGTTTTTTCGGATAAAGAACCGTCGGCTTCCGATGATGGTTAACGATTGTCTATTCAGGCAAATTATCGTTCGTTTTTCCGGAAAGGAATACGAAAGGCTTATTTTCCGTCCGTTGCACTGTTGCCTCAAGGAATAACATGGGGCCTAAGTCTGAAGTGAATCCAATTTGGGCGTGCAGGGCGTTTCCGGCATTCCCTGTCGTGCTCGTGGCCGTGGGGGATGGTCAAGAGGGCGGGGAAAGGAACGTCATGACCGTAGCTTTGGTCCATATGTTCTCTTTCAACCCTCCCGTTCTCGGAGTAGGCGTTTCGCCTTCGCGGCACACTTATTCCCTCATGGAAAAATACCCCGACTTCTCCATCAACATCCCATGCAAGGAGCTCGTGGAAGAGGTGTTGTATTGCGGTAACAAATCCGGCCGGGAAGTGGACAAGTTCGAGGAGTGTGGTCTCGGCTGTCGGAAGGGCACCAAGATCGACTCCCCAGTGCTCGATGAGTGCATGGTCAATCTCGAGCTGAAGAAGACGCAGAAGGTGGAGGCGGGAGACCACGTTTGGTTCCTGGGCGAGGTTGTCCACGCTGAGATGGAGTCTTGCGCCGACCGGGACAGGGCTTTGCTGTATTGGTCGGGCGAGTTCCGGTTGATCGGCGACGTGATAAGACGACGCTGATGGTCCGAACTGCCAAACATATTTAGCATGACTCCTTCAATCATTGTTCACAGGTGAGAACAATGGGAGCTTTTCAAGATGATAAGATAGACACCGATAACATGGCCTCGGTGCAGCTGCTGCCGCCGGCACCGGTCGTGTTGGTGGCGGTGGGGGACAAGGAAGGCAAGGAGAAGAACATCATCTCCGTGGGCATGTTCAACCTCTTCTCACAGAAACCGCCGCTGATAGGCATCGCGGTTCTGACCTCTAGGCAATCTTACAAACTGCTGGAGGAATGTCCAGACTTCTCTGTCAACATTCCTGGCAAGGACCTGATCGACCAGGTGATCCTCTGCGGGACCAAGTCAGGGAAGAACATGGACAAGTTTAAGGAGGCCGGCTTGACGGCCGTTCCGGGCAAGAGGATCAAGTCACCGAAGATCGAGGAGTGCCTCATCAACATCGAGGTGAAGAAGCGCGAGTCCTTCGAGAAGGGCGATCACACCTGGTATGTGGGCGAGATCGTGCACACGGACGTAACGAAGGACTACGATCGGTCCAACGCTCTCTTGTTCTGGGACGGGGAGTTCAGCACCTCCAGCAAGGTCCTGCGTAAGCTCTGAAACCGGCCCTAAAGGACAGTACCTTTTTTATCATCCATATCCTAAGCGGTCCGCGTCCTCGGGAGGTTGCCTCAGGCCGTTCCACGAACATGAAATGTGCGAAGGCTAAGGCCTACTCCGGCAGCTTAGCCCTGGGAAATGATCCGAACACCTTGACGAACGATGCCTTGCGCACCAGGTCGATCAGGGCCTTGCTGACGCTGGCATCATCGACGCTGCCATCGATGTCCACGTAGAAGACGTATTCCCAAGGATGTTCCCTCCGGGGCCGGGACTCCAGCTTGGTGATGTTGACGCCGTGCTCGGCGAACGCCCCCAGACACTTGTACAATGCACCGGGCACATGCTTGGTGGTGAACGCCAGGGCGGTCTTGTCACCGGGGTTGTCGGTCTTAGGGTCCTTCTCCAGGACAAAGAACCGGGTGCAGTTCTTGTTGCTGTTCTGGATGCCTTCCCGCAGGACCTTCATCCCATAGAATTCGGCCGCCCGCTTGCTGGCAACGGCCGCCTCCTCGATCAGTCCGCGCTGCTTGATCATGAGCACGCTGCCGGCCGTGTCGAAGGAGGGGATCTTCTCCCACTCCGGATGCTCCAGGAGAAAGTTCCTCGACTGGCCCAGCGCCTGTGGGTGGCTGTAGACCTTCTTGATGTCCTCCAGCTCCGCGTCCGGCTGGCCGATGAGGCAGTGCCTTATGGGCAGCAGGATCTCGCCGATCACGGTCAGATCGCTCTCCAGAAGCAGGTCGTTCGCCAGCGTGACGCTTCCCTCGATGCTGTTCTCCACCGGGAGCACGCCATGGGTGGCCTTTCCCCGGTCGACCGCCTCGAGCAGATCCGTGAACTCCTGGCAGGGGAGCGTTTCCACCTCTTCGCCGAAATACGAGTATGCCGCATCCTCGCTGTATGCCCCTTTGACTCCCTGGAACGCCACCCTGGTCACGCTGTGTCGTTCGCTCATATCAACACCCGAAGAACTCTTTGTGGATGGCCTTGGTGGCGACCTCCAGGTCGTCCTTGTTGACCGTGAAATGATAGGCGACGAGCGAAGCGCCGGCGGAGATCAGCCCTATGTTGATACCCTCGGCGGCCACGGCGTTGAACGCCCGGGAAGCGACACCTCTTGTGTATCCGATCCCCTCTCCGACCAGGCATACCAACGCGATGTCGTCGGAGGTCTCGATCCTGGCGATCCCGGACTGCTTTTCCGATTCCAGGGCGATCCGGGCGGCGCCCAGGTCGTTCCTGTCCACCAGCATGGCGACGCACGTGAGCGAGGTCGCGACCGACAGGATGTTCACGTCCGCCTCGTTGAGCCGGCGTCCCAGCTGTGAAAGGAAGCCGGACCGGTAGCCGGTGTCCTCGGCGAAGATCTTCACCAAGCCCAGGTTCTTCATGCAGGAGATCGACTTGATGACCGCCTCATCCTCCGGCGTGCTCTTGGAGACCGAGGTACCAGGCAGATCCGGTCGGTATACGTTCTTGAGCTTGATGACTATGTCCTTGGCCCGTGCCGGCACCACCGTCATGGGATGCAGGACCTTGGCCCCGAAATAGGCCAGCTCCGCCGCCTCTTCATACGAGAGCTGGGGGATCGGTATCGCCTTGGGCACGATCTTCGGGTCCACCGACATGAACCCGTCCACATCCTTCCAGATCTCCAGGGTGTCGGCGCCGATGGCGTTGGCGATGGCGGCGGCCGAATAGTCTGAACCGTTCCTGCCGAACACCGTGACCGAACCGTCCGGAGCCTTACCGAAGAATCCGGTCACCACCGGGACCTGGTGCGATCCAAACATTATCAGTATCTTGTCCCTGATGTTCTCCTGGGTCTTTTCCAGGTCCGCGATCGCCGAACCGTAGACGCCGTCGGTTATGATGCCGAGCTCGTCCGCGTCCTGCGGCAGCGCATCCACTCCATGGTCCTGGAGCATGGCCGATACGACGATGGCCGAGAGCCTCTCCCCGTAGCATTGGACGAAATCCTTGGTCCTGGGGGTGACCTCCTCCAGGTAGGAGATGCCGTAGAGCATCCGTTCCAGCCTGACCAGTTTCTCGCTGATCCGGAGCATGGCATCCTCCCGCAGACGCTGGTCCGAGACGGCGTCGGAGATGAGCTTGAAGTGAATCTCCGTCAGTTTCTCGATGAAACCGATAACCTCGTTCTCGCCCTTGGTCTGGGCGATGAACTGGATGAGCGACTCCGTTATGCCGCTGACGGCCGAGACCACTATGACCTTGTCCTCCTTCTCCGAGGCGATTATCTCACCTATGCGGAGCATCGATTCGCCGGTGGTGAGCGAGCTCCCGCCGAACTTCATGACCTTCAATATATGCTCCTCCTCTTCACGATCTCTTCCGGCGTCTCATAGCAGGCGCGATGCGCCTCCTCTTCGGTGAGGCCAGCCGCCCGGGCGATGATCATGGCGGTCTGCTCGTCGATGATGTCCCCGGGAGAATGGGTGTCCGTGTCCAGGACCATCTTGGCGCCCACCTGGCGGGCGATCCTGGCCACATGGCCGTTCGTCTTGTTGTGCGATGAGCGCGAGGTTATCTCCAAAGCCACGCCGTTCCTCTTGGCCAGCTCCGCTTCCTCCACGGTGATGAACCCGGGATGGGCCAGGATATCGATCTCCGGGTTGCTGACCGCGGCCAGGTTGGTGCCCTTCTCCACCGGTTCGGATATCGTCTCCCCATGAATGACCACGATCTGGGCGCCCAGTTTGCGCGCCTTGGAAACGACCATGTCGATCTTCTTGGCCGGGACATGGGTTATCTCCACCCCGTTGAGCACTTCCAGGTTCCACTCCTTTGCCAGGGGGATGTCCTTCGACGCCTCGTCCAGCACCCGGTCCAGCGTCGAGAGCGCCACGTGGTCCGTGAAGGCGATCGCCTTGTGGCCCTTTACCGCGCATCTCCTGGCCAGCTCGATGGGCAGCAGCTCCCCGTCGGAGAGCAGCGTATGCATGTGCAGATCGATCCTCATTTCTTGTGCCCCCTCCGTTCCGCCAGCATGCGGTAGATGTCGCCTGGCGGCATGTCCGCCGCTTCCAGCACCACCATCAGATGGTATATCAGGTCAGATACCTCCCAGGCTGCCGCCTTGTGATCATGACCTTTGAATGCCAGTATCACCTCGCCCGCCTCCTCGACGACCTTCTTCAGCCGTTTGTCCTCATCGGCCAGCAGTTTGCTGGTATACGAATCCGGGTTCGGTTCCTTCTTCCGTTCGGCGATCACCCGCTTCAGTTCCGGGATGACGTTCATGGTCCCGGCCAGGTCTCCGTAGAGTACGTCCTCGAAGCAGGACGGCCGGTCCAGATGGCATGCGACGCCTTCCTGCCCCACCCTGACCAACAGCGTATCGGCATCGCAGTCAAGCTGCATTGCCAATATCTTCTGCAAATGCCCCGAGGTCTCTCCCTTCTTCCACAGCGTCTGCCGGGAGCGGGACCAGAAGTGAGTATAGCCGGTGCTCAGCATCAGATCGTAGGCCTCTTGGTTGGCATAGGCGAGCATCAGCACTTCGTTCGTGTAGGCATCCTGGACTATCACCGGGATCAGCCCTTCTGAATTGAACTTGAATTCCGTCATCTGACCGGCACTCCCCTTTTGCGCAGATACGACTTGACCTGGCCGACGGTCAGTTCGTTATAGTGGAATATCGACGCCGCCAGAGCGGCCTCTGCCTTGGTCTTGGTCAGCACCTCGTAGATGTGCTCCACGTTGCCGCAGCCTCCCGAAGCGATGACCGGGATGTTGACGCTGCTGGCCACAGCCTCCGTCAGCTCCAGGTCGTATCCGTCCTTGGTGCCGTCCGCGTCCATGCTGGTGAGGAGTATTTCCCCTGCCCCGAGCTGCTGCGCCCGCACCGCCCATTCGACGGCGTCGAGCCCGACATCCTTCCGTCCGCCATGGGTATAGACGTTCCAGGAGTTCCCGGTCCTCTTGGCGTCGATGGCCACGACCACGCACTGGGAACCGAAATCCTCCGCGCACTGGGTTATGATCTCCGGGTTCTGCACTGCGATCGTGTTGATCGATACCTTGTCGGCGCCGGCGTTCAACGCTGACCGCATATCCTCCCGGCTCCTGACGCCTCCGCCCACCGTGAGCGGGACGAAAAGCTGGTTCGCGGTCCTTTCCACCACGTCCAGCAAAGTTCGGCGACCTTCGTGCGAAGCCGAGATGTCCAGGAAGACGATCTCGTCCGCTCCCTGCCCCTCGTAGCTGGAGGCCATGTCCGGCGGCGAACCGACACCCTGCAGATTGAGGAACTTGATGCCCTTCACGACGTTCCCGTCCTTGACATCCAGGCAAGGGATGATCCGTTTGGTGAGCAGATCAACCCCTCCGGACCTTGGGCTTCTCCTTGGTGGACAGGACCGTCGCTCGTTTCGTCGTGGCCTGTCTCAGGGCGGTTCCCAGCGCCTTGAACGTCGCCTCGACCATGTGGTGATCATCGAATCCCCTCTTTACGATGACGTGCAGGGTGATCCCTGAGGACATGGCGAACGAACGAA
The DNA here is from genome assembly GCA_036504055.1 of Methanomassiliicoccales archaeon. Taxonomy (NCBI): domain Archaea; kingdom Methanobacteriati; phylum Thermoplasmatota; class Thermoplasmata; order Methanomassiliicoccales; species Methanomassiliicoccales archaeon. The sequence goes on from DASXVU010000011.1 coordinate 25,408, forward strand.
GGAAATGGTGGTACAGCACATCCGGGCAATCGATCTCGGCGTACGGCCGGTCAACGATGTCCAGATCGACCTCTACCAAGGCGTCGTCCATTGGCACCACGGCGGATGCGATCCTTTCCACCGGGGCATCACCCAGGGCTTCGCGCAAGGACTGGCCGAGCACGATGGCCACGTCCTCGACCAGGTGATGGTCGTTGTCCCCGGTGGCGGCCACGTCAAGGTCGAACGATGAGTATCTGGCGAAGGTCTCCAGCATGTGCCTCAGGAATTGTTGGTCACAGCGGACCGAGGCCTTTCCGGTCCCGTCGATGTTCAGTTCTATGGAGACATCGGTCTCCTTCGTCTGCCGATTCAGCTTCGCCGACCTGGTCACCATCTTACTTCCTCCATACATCTAAAGGATTCAGTTTTCCAGTATAAAGCGCTAATCCGACCACTGCGGATCTGATACCGATCCTTTCCAGCTCGGCAAGGTCGTTCATTCCGGTAATGCCGCCCGAGGCGATTACGTCGTGCGGGCAGCTGGCCACGAACGTTCTCACCTCGTCCACGTTGATCCCCTGGACCTTGCCCTCGACGTCCACGTCGGTATGCAGGACCGCTGCCAGCGGCATGTCCTCGATCCGTTTGAACATGTCCGCTTGGGAGATGCCGGCCGATTCCTGCCATCCTTTGACGGTTATCTTGCCCGCCTTCACATCCAGTGCCAATACGATCCTTTTCGGGTTCCTTTCCGCCAGATGGAAAAGCCATTCCGGTTCCCTGATGGCCTTGGTGCCCACGACCACCTGTTTGGCCCCCGCGTCCAGCAAATACTCCGCCAGCTCGGTCGAGCGAATGCCTCCCCCGACCTCTACCGGGACCTTGCATTCGGCGATCATGCGGCGGATGGTCTGGACGTTGTTGCCCTTGGCGAAGGCCCCGTCCAGGTCGACGACGTGCAGCATGGGGGCACCCTTCGCGACCCAGTCCTGGGCCACCTCGACCGGGTTCGGTATCAGGACCTGCTCGGTGCCGGGAACGCCGCCCACCAGCTGTACCACGTTGTGGTCCAGTATGTCCACCGCCGGCATGACGATCATTTGGATTCCTCCGCGAAGCGCACGAAGTTGCGCAGGAACGTCAGGCCGTTCGAGGAGCTCTTCTCCGGATGGAACTGGACACCGTATGTATTGCCTTTACGGAACACCGTCGGGAACCTGCCGTAGTAATCGGTGGTGCCGACCACGACATCCTCCTGGGCATTCCCATAGAACGAATGTGCGAAATAGAAATACGGGGAAGAGATCGATTCGAACAGCTTGTCCTGGCATTCCACCGAGTTCCATCCCATGTGGGGCACCCGGTCGGCCTTCAGACGGACCACGCGGCCGTCGAGGAAACCCAGTCCGGGACCTTCCCCTTCCTCGCTGCTGCCGAAGAGGATCTGGGAACCGATGCAGATGCCGAGGCATGGCTTTCCGTCCTTCAGTTCCTTGAGTATCTCTGACCGGTATGGCTGCAGCCTCTCCATGGTCTTTGTGAACGCGCCGACCCCGGGCAGGACTATGCACTCCGCATCGAGGAGGACGGACATGTCCCTCTCGACATACACCTCCGCGCCGCAGTTCTCAAGGGCCTTTCGGATGCTGTGCAGGTTTCCAACGCCATAATCGGCGATGCAGAGCCTTACCATTCCCTCACGACCTCTCCCAGCTTTGCCAGGAGCTCATCGTTCATCTCCCTGGTGCCGATGGTGGTGCGGACGCAATTCTCCAGCCTTCTAAGCTTGCCGAAGTCCCGGATCAGTACGTCCTTCTGTGCCAGGCGGGAGACGAGCTGGGCCGAGTCCTTCGGTGAGCGGAACAGGATGAAGTTCGCCTCCGATGGGAACACATGGAAACCGAGCTTGGACAATCCGTCTGCCAGGTGCTTCCGCTCATTGTTCACGGTCTCGACGCTCTGGCGGACATAGCTCTGGTCCTTCAATGACGCTATCGCGACGTGCTCGGACACACGGTTGAGCGAGTATGGGATCTTGACCGTCTGCATCACGGAGGCCATGGACAGGTTTGATGCCATATACCCGACTCGCATACCGGCGAGACCGTAGGCCTTGCTGAAAGTGCGTGTGACGATCAGGTTTTCATATTTGTCCACGAGCGGCATGAACGATTCACCGGCGAACTCACCATAGGCCTCATCGACAACTACTGGCCGGTCACATCCTTCCACAATCGCCTTTACATCCTCCTTGCGCAGCAAATTGGATGTCGGGTTGTTCGGCGTGCAGATGATGACCATCTTCCCCTTGGCCGAGTTGATGCCGTTCACGTCGAGCTGGAAATTGTCGTCCAGGTCGATCTGGGTTACCATCCCTCCATTGATCTTCACGAAGAATCCGTGGAGCGAATATGCCGGGTAGGCGGTAATGACGGTCTCTCCCGGCTCCATGAAGGTCTTGAACAGTATGTCCAGCATCTCGTCCGAACCGTTACCCACGATGAAGTTGTCCCTTTCCAGGCCATAGAAATTGGCTAGCTCGTTGCGCAGACCATCGGAGTAGGTGGAAGGATACTGGTCCAGGTCCATTTCCGCACATTCCAGAATGGCCTTCTTCGCCGCCGGGTTACATCCGAGCGGGTTGGTGCTGGTGTCCATCCTGAGTTTGCCCTCCACCTTGGGGTTGTAGTAGGTGGTCATTCCCCGGGCGGTGCACCTGATCCATTCATTATTCATGCCATCGCCTCAGGGGACCATCCTATCGATCGGAGTGATCAGGATCCCGGAAGCGCCCAGCCGTTTCAGCCGGATGATGGCGTCATAGGCCTGGTCCTTGCTGATGACCACGTGAACGGCAACGACGTCCTCGCGGCCGGCTATGTGCATGACCGTCGGGCCGGCAATTCCTGGGAAGTACTTGCGCACCTCGTCCAGCGCGGCCGTCGGAACGTCCGCCATGAGATACTTCTTGTTCTCTGCGTCCATGACGCTGCGCATGGCCGAGACGAGCTCGTCTATCTCCTCCCGTCTGTGCTTGTACGAATCGATATTGGCTATGACCACGGCCTGAGAGTTGGTGATGACCGCGATCTCCTTCAGGTGGTTCTGCCTCAGGGTCGATCCGCTGGACACCAGGTCTGATATGACATCGGCCACGCCCAGGTGCGGGGTCACTTCCGCTGCACCGGATATCTTGGTGATCTCGACCTTCTTTCCCAGTCTTTCGAAGTACTTCTGGGTCATATAGGGGAACGAGGTGGCCACCACCGTTCCGTCCTTTATGTCGTCCACGCTGTCGAACCCCGATCCCTCCGGTGCGGCTATGGAAAGCCTGCAGTGCCCGAAGTCAAGTTCATAGACGGTCTTCACGTCGAGGCCCGATTCTAGAACCAGGTCCTTCCCGGTCACTCCGACGTCCACCGCCCCCTTATGCACGAAGCGGACGATATCGGAGGCGCGCAGGAACATGACGGATAGGTTCCTCACGTTGGTGTAGAGCTTCCTCTCATCCGCCCCCTCGATCTCCAGACCTGCATGGTTCATTATCTGGACGGTCCGCTCACTCAGCCTTCCCTTGTTGGGTATGGCGAACTTAAGTGTCAATTGCTCACCGTGTCAGTGTGGTCAATGATTATACATTACTTCAACCTTTTGCGCATTGACCAGTCGTTCCGGCAGCAAAGTGCCGCCAGCCAGCTAATGGGCTTGATTATCGAGAGGGGCGCCGCAGGAAATGCACTTCTGGGTGGTGGGGGCGTTGTGCATCCCGCAATAATCGCATTTGCCATGCTCGACCCAGTTCCTCCTCAGCTGCTCGATGCGTCTTCTCTCCTTTCCCGAGATCCCCTTCCCGATAAGCGCGAACACGATCGCCACGAGGACCAACGCGAGTGTTACCCAAAGGAAACCGCTACTGGCCAAAAGCCCGGGAAGGAGAAAACCGAACGCGAAGAAGCCCATCATCCCGGCCAATCCATAGAATAGCAGGGCCATCGCCTTGGCGTTAGAGTTCGGGTCATCATAGATCTGAGGCACTCCGGACAGGTCGCTGCCGCAGTTCGGACAGAGCCTGGTCCCTGGCTTGGACTCGGTCTCACATGCGGGACATTTGGTCATATGCGGTTTTGAAAACCCGATCTCACCTTATGATTCTTTCCAGAAGATTCAGGAAAAAGAGAATGGGAGAGGGCGGGAAGCTCTTTGCATCGATATTGCCGGTAGGATATCGTTGTCATGATCAAAGCAGGCATTCAACACCGATCCTCTAGCGTAGATAAGACGACTGAGAAATCTGATCATTTGTCTCGAACCGGTCCAAAAAGGATCCGGCTGGTCTTGCTGAAGTTTCCCTTGGCCTGGACCATCCTTGGAATGGTCCCCTTCATCGCTATCTTGTCTCCCGCGATGGCGCAGCATCCGATGATCCCGTCGACCTCCATCGACCTGGTGACCGCATCGGCCATCAGGGCGTCGTCATTCGAGACCACCATGTTCCCTAGCATAGTGGCGCAGGCATCGGCCAGAGATACGTTGTCCGATATCACTATGGCCGCATCTGCCACACCGAACGAGATCGAAGGACCAACGGTGGCGGACGAGGTGCATATCCCCATCACGTGATCGACCGGCTCGAACCGGAACGCCAGTCCGCTGAACCTCGATCTTCCAGCGTAGATGCCGATATCGACCTCCCGGTCAAGGATCATGGCTATGTCCCCTCCATTGTCCACCAGGGCATGGGGGGAACCGGCCTCGACCATTGCGTTCACCGCAGCCTCCGCCACGGCGCCCGCCACAGCCGCCATCGGCCCGACATTCGTTGCACGGGCGGCATCGCACATGCGTTTGATCAGGGGAGGGGCGTCCTTACCTTCCCTGTACGGCTCCAGCGTGCTTCGGAAGAACGGGTCTTTCGCGATGAACTGCTCCAGGACCTGGCGCGATTCAAAGATGGAACGCTTGGCCTCCGGGAGGTACCGTTCATCGGCCACTATGGTCACTGCCGTCTCCCGCAGTTCGAAGTGCTCCCTCACGATCATATCTTGAACGCGATGGCGCCGGGCGGGCAGGCATCGATGCAGGTACCGCAGGCAATGCACTTCTCAGGCAGGTAGGAGACCATCTTGGTGTCCGGGTCCATGCACATGGCATCGACCGGGCAGATGCTGATGCACATGCCGCAATGGGTGCACCGGTCCTCGTCCTTCTTGACGTAGGCCTTCAGTTCCCTGACCTCGACCCTGCTCGCCTTCAGGTATTCGACCGCCTTCTTGATCATGTCGGGCTTGCCCTGCATCTCGATCAGCATCTTGCCGCCCACATCATTGACCTCGGCCCTGAGTATGTTGATCTGCAGGTCATAGTCCTTGACCATGCGGTAGGTGATCGGTTCGTTCACCAGGTCAGGTGTGAAACTGAGCTGGAACTTCTTCTTGGCCATTATACCACGTCCTCCATCGACATTACCTCGAGGGGCTTCTGGGCCCTCTCCTTGGGCATGGCCGCTACCGGCTGGGTGAGGGTGAAATCCCCCTTCTCGATCCATTTCTTGAGCTGCCCGGCGACGATCCGGGCCTTATAGTAGCTGGACAGGGAGGATGTCTTGACCTGATTTCCATGCAGTTCGATGCAGCCGGAACGCAATTCGGCGTAGCTGATCTCCTTGATCGGTTTCCGGTTACGCGACTGGACCGCGTAATCGAGCAGCGGCGCGAATATCTGGTCGTCCCTGATCGAGACGCATCTCATCATGTCCTCGTCGAGGATCGGTATGGGAACCCCGATGCCCAGACCGAGGGAAAGTCCGTACTTTTGGAAGTTCAGTGCGCGAACGAACTCCGGGGACATGCCTCTCAGGTCCCCTATCAAAGCGAGTGATCTGGCAGCCCCGACCGGAACACCGTTCTTGGTGGCGGTGGTGGTCTTGTACTGAGTGCCTTCCCAGGCGACATACCCGACACCGCCCCCTAGGAATATCCTGGTCCCGATGCCGATGGTCCTAAGCTGGGGGTCGTTCAGCAGGGGTGACAGTTGCCCGGCCGATGAATAGGTCACGTTGCCGTAGTGCGGCAGGAGCTTTCCCATGTAGGTGTATAGGGTCTTTTCCGAGCTGTTGGTGGCCAGGCCATAGTTCTGGTAGATATTCCGCGGGTTGTAAAGATAGGCCTGGTTGATGGTCTTCAGCGAGATGTAGGTGTCGATGTCCTTCCGCGGATAGCAATCCGAACAGTAGGAATTGGCCTTGAGGTGTATGGCCTTCCCGGCCACCAGCTCCTCGATGACGTGGGCGCCTCCGTAGCTCATGTCCTCGTCATTCCGCAGCTCGGTGGCCCCGATGTACGCGTCCACCGCCGCCAGGCCGCCGTAGGCTGCCACGCCGTTCAAGGAGACGTGCTGCATCTTGATCGGGGGCTCGGAGTGGCCGAAGTTGAGGAACGCTCCTGAAGAGCACATCGCCCCGAAGGTGCCAGTGGTGACCACGTCGACCTCCTTTGTAGCCTCCTCAATGCCCTTGCTCTCTATCAGCCCGAGCACCTCCTCGGCGGTCATCACCACCGCGTCCTCCGCTTCGATCTTGCGGTTGATCTCCTCGTAAGTACGTTTCACAGTTTCACCTTACAACAGCTTCTTTGCCTTGGCCAGTTCCGCGTTGAGCACCGAACCGCCGGCCCCGCCGCGGATGGTGTTGTGCGAGAGCACCCACATCTTGGTGTACTTGCCGCTTTGCCGCACCCTTCCGACCGTCACCGCCATCCCCCTCGCCCTGGCCGGCTCGCCGGCGTTCACGTCGATGATGGGCTGGGGCCGGTCGTCCTCGCTCCGGACGATGATTGGCTGCCTGGGCGCCGTGGGCAGTTCCAGCTTCTGCGGTTCAGAACGGTATTCGTTGAGCAGTGCGGTGATCTCATCGACCGTGGGCGACTTGCCCATGATCATCGCGGCCGATTCGATATGACCGTCTATGACCGGGACCCGGGCGCATGAGGCCACCATGTCAAAGGAGGCATCCTTGATGCCACCCTTGGGCGAGATGACCCCGAGCATCTTGAAGATCTCCGCCTCCATCTTCTCCTCCTCGTTCTTGATGTAAGGAACGACATTGCCCAGTATGTCCAGTGAAGGGACGCCGGGATAGCCCGCGCCGCTTACCGCCTGGTAGGTGGAAACGCAAAGGAAACGGAGCCCGTACTCCTCGTGTATCGCCGCCATCGGGATGACCAATCCAGTGGTCGAGCAGTTGGCGTTTGTGACGATGTAGCCGCCATCCTTGAACGATTTTTGGGCCTTGACCAGCTTGAGATGTTCCGGGTTCACTTCCGGGATCAGAAGAGGCACGTCGTCCCTCATCCGGTGCGAGGCGGCGTTCGAGAAGACCGCGACCGAGCTGTCGGCCAGGCCCTGCTCGCAGTCCTTGGCGACATCGGTGGGCAGTCCGGAGAATGCGGCCCGGCACCTCGACGCGATGGTCTTGACGTCCAGCTGCTCGATCCTCCTTTCCAGCGTCTCCTCCTGGAACGGGTAATCCTTGATCCTCAGGACCTGTTTCAGCTTCTTCCCTTCCGAGCGTTCCGAGGCGTACAAGCCCTGGATCTCGAAATAGGGGTGGTCCTCCAGCAGCTGGATGAACCGCTGACCGATGTTGCCCGTGGCTCCCAGCACCGCTACCTGTATCTTCGCCAATTCAATCCTCTCCGAAGTATTCCTTGCCTTCCTTCATCATGCCCACGAACCGGTCCCCGTTCTCGTCCAGGGCGAACGTTTCGATGTCCCGGACCGCCTCCAGGAACAGCTCCAGACAGTGCTCGCTGTGGGGATTGAGGTGCTGTATGTCGTAGTACAGCTCGGGGCTCTCGTTGGAAACCCTCTTTGACGTGACAGCCTGGCTGCGGAATGTGGTGGACGAGACCTGGTCCAATCTCCTGAAGTCCACACCCGACCTTGTCAGTGTACGGAAGAAGGCAATGTTCACCGCATGGGACAGGCCCAGCACGTAGGACATCAGCTCATCGTGCTCTTCTACCGGCATCCGGGTCAACCTGGCGCCGGTGGCGTAGAAGAGCTCTGCCGCCTTATCCATGGCTTCGCTGGAGCCGCAGTCGCATATCACGATGTTCCTGTTGTACACCGATGCCTCCGGTCCGAACATCGGATGGATGGAGCATACCTCCATCCCCCTATCGGCGGCCGCTCTCATCGTCGGTATGATCGCGTCCTTGATGGAGGTGATGTCCAGCACGGTCCCTTTAGGTTTAAGCGCCAGGACCTCCTCCAGGATCTGCTTCGTCGAGGGTATCGGCGTGGCGATTATGATCATATCGGCGTTCATCACACCGTTCTTCAGGCCGACCGTCGACCGGTCCGCCTTCTCGGGCCTGGTGTCACAAACGTGCACCTTGTGCCCCCTTCCGGTGAGGAATCGCACGAACCATTGCCCCATCTTACCAGTCCCGATGACCAGTATGTCCTGCGGCTTCCCTGGCCGGGGGAGCCTTCCCTGCGCGTCCACCGATTCCTGGATCAGTATCGTGGCGATCTGTTGGGCCGCTGCCTCGCTTATGCCGACGCTCTCCGCCCTTTCCAGATACCTCTCGATCACCTGTTCCTCTACGCGCTCGTTCCTTACGGGCAGTCCTTTTCGGACCTTTTCGCTGCCCATGTACAGGGCCGCCTTCATCCTCTTCTCGATGAGGTCAAGGATCTGATTGTCAAGTTCTTCGATCTTCCATCTGATGCCGTCCACGCTGTCAGTCAACGAAACCACCCCTTATGCACAGGTCCGCCAATACCAGGGCGGTGGCGGCCTCGACCACGATGACCGCCCTGGGCACGATGCAGGGATCATGCCTCCCCTCGACCTTGATGCCTGTCTCTTCCATCGTCGTCCGGTCGACACTGCGTTGCTCCTTGGCGATCGACGCCGTCGGCTTGAACGCCACCCGGAACGTGATGGGCATGCCATTGGATATGCCCCCAAGTACGCCGCCGGCGTCGTTCTTGGCGGTGCGCAATCGTCCGTCGACGACCACGAACGGGTCGTTGTGCTCTGAGCCGCGCATACAGGCCGCCCGGAAGCCTGCCCCGAACTCGATGCCCTTCACCGCCGGGATGGCGAACATGATCTTGGAGATCTCCCCTTCGACGGTATCGAAGAAGGGCTCGCCCAGTCCAACTGGCACACCATCGCATATGCATCCGACCACACCGCCGACGCTGTCATGGTCCTCGCAGGCCTCCAGTATCTCGGTCCGCATCGTCCTGGCGATCTCCTCGTTGGCCGCCCGGACGTCGTTGTTCTTTGCCGAGGAGATGATCTCGTGGAGGGAATGCTCTTTCACATCCACCACCTTGCCGATGCTCTGGGTATAAGCTGCGATCTCGATGCCCAGGTCCGAGAGGAGGGCCCTGGCGATGGACCCGGCGGCGACCAGCGGTGCCGTCATCCGGCCGGAGAACTGCCCACCCCCGCGGATGTCCACGCAGCTCCCGTATTTCGACACCTGGGTCATGTCCGCGTGGCCCGGTCGGGGCACATCCTTGAACCGTTTGTACTTGTCGCTGTCCCTATCCTCGTTTCGGATGAAGATTGTGATGGGGGTTCCGGAGGCCTTTCCTTCTCTCACGCCTGAAACGATCTCGACTATGTCCGCTTCCTTGCGAGGCGTTCCGATCCCGTCCGATGGCCGGCGCAGGTCCACCTCCCTCTGCACCGCCTCGATGTTGATCGCCAGTCCTGGGGGCACCCCGTCCAGGACGCAACCTATCGCTTCGCCATGCGATGAGCCGAAGAGCGTGACCTTGAACGTGTGGCCGATGGTGTTCATAACTGCACCTCCATTTTCGCTCCGAGCGAGACCATGTCCCTAACGAAACCGGGATAGGATATCTTGAAGCAATCGCCGTCGCCGATGGACGTTCTCCCTTCGGCCACCAGGGCCGCGACCGCCGCCGCCATGAGGATGCGGTGATCGGCCATCGGTTCCACCTGCGCTCCCTTGAGCCGGCAGGGGCCGCGGATGTGGCATCCGTCCTGTTTCTCCTCGACCTCGGCGCCCATGTCCTTCAGGAACTTGACGGTGGCGGAGATGCGGTCGCTCTCCTTGTAGCGCACGTGCTCGGCGTTGAAGATGGTGGTGACGCCCCTTGCCTGGGTCGCCACGACGGCCACGATGGGGAACAGGTCCGGCGCATCTGCCAGGTCGATCTGGGTTCCAATCAGCGGCGCCGAACCCACGGTCACCGCGCCCTCGCTCTGGGTCACCGATGCTCCGAAGCTCTTCAATATCTCGATGAATGTGCGGTCCCCCTGCCGGTCCTTGGGGTCCAGGTTGATGATCGTTGCCCTGCCGGCCAACGCCCCCGCCGCCAATGGGAACGCGGCGGAGGAGAAATCTCCCGGCACGACGTAGTCCTGGGCCCGGTAGCTCTGCCCACCGGGGACATGGAATGTGCCATCCGACTCCGAGCATTCCGTTCCGAACCGGGACATCATGTCCATGGTGATCTCAACGTAGGGTCGGGACTTGAGATCGGTGGTGATATGGATGTCGGTGTCGACCTCCTTCAGAGGCGAGGAGATGAGCAGTGAGGAGATGAACTGGGAACTGATGTCACCGGGTATGTGGGTCTCCCGTCCAGTGTTTGGTCCCTTGACGATCAGCGGGGCGAGGCCGTTCCCCCTGGTCGAGCGACATTCCGCTCCCAGTTCGGTAAGGGCGGAGATGAGGGGCTGCATGGGCCGGCGTCTGATGGACTCGTCACCGGTGAGGACGGTGTAACAGGGTATGAGCGATGCGATCCCGGCCACCATCCTTATCGTGGTGCCAGAGTTGTCGGCATTGATGATGTCGTCGGGGCAGATCAGGTTCCCCCCCTCGATCAAGCACCGCTCCCCCTCGAAGGTGACATACCCGCCCAATTTCCTGACCGCATTGAGAGTGGCCAGTGTATCGCCTCCAAGGAGAACGTTGTCAAGCCTGGAGGTGCCTTTGCTTAGGAGGGCCAGCATCATCGCTCGGTGCGTGTAGCTCTTGGACGGGGAGGCGGACAGGGTCCCCCCGATCTCCGACCGACTGACCAGTAATCTCATGCGTTCGCACCGTTGAATATGTCGGTTATTATGAACTCTTTGGTGGATTTTATGTCAGATAGGAATTTTTCGAGCTTCTCGGAATCGACCAGGATCGCGGTGGCCGGGCCTGTCCCGGAAAGGCCGGCAGACCTTGCCCCCAGCTCCAGCGCCCTGAATGCGACCTCCTGGTCCACGCTCAACGCAGACGCATAGCACAGGCCGTTGAGCTTCATGGCACCCAGGTAATCGCCCTTCAACGCCATCTGGAACGCCATTTCGGCCACGTCCGATATCGCCGATATGCGGCTTCGCGGAAGCCCCGACTTCCTGGTCTGGAACGGCGGCACATGGATCACCACCTTGAGGTTCGGGTCCATCGGTTCGCGCCTTAGCAGTTCGTCATTGCGGTTGTCGGTGACCACCGCTCCTCCCAGCCAGGCGGCGCAAGCATCGTCGAAGGCGCCGGTGACCGACACCCCGGCGTCGATCGCGCACTTGGTCCCCAGTCGGATGGCTTCCAGCGGTTCCATCTTCTCCCCAAGGGCATCCAATGTCGCCATTATCACTGCGTTGGCGGCCGCGCTGCTGCTCTTCAGCCCGCGTGAGACCGGGATCTGAGAACGGGTGACGATCTTCGCCCCCGGCCTCTCTCCCGGCATCATTTTGTCGATCACTGCACGAAAACAGTTCTCCACCAATCTGGTGGGTTCTCTGCTGAAGCCTTCGATGGACACCTCGACCTTCGGGGAGTCCAGAACGTTGACCTCTGCCCAGGTCTTCAGATCGATGCCGAAGGCAGCTCCCTTACCGGTGGCGATGGCGTTGACGATGGTCGCGGCCCCATGGGATTCTCCTTTCCCGGTACGGTTCATGGGAGCGCCTCCCTGAAGGCCTGCTCCATCACCTCGTATGTTGGGGCCTTGCCGGTCCAGAGCTCGAAAGCCTTCAGGGCCTGATAGATCAGCATGTTCTTGCCTGAGACGGGTGTTGCCCCTCTCTCCTGGGCCACCTCCATCAGCTTTGTAACCGTCGGATTATAGATGGTGTCCAGGACCAGCATCCCATTCTGGATGGTCTCGATGGGAAGCGGTAGTTCGTTCGGGAAGCCCTTCATGCCGACCGGCGTGCAGTTGACCACGGCCGCGAACTTGCCCTTCGCCAGGGAATCGAACTCCACCGCCGTGACGTTGTCGAACTTGTCGGCCAGTGACGCCGCTTTGGTATTGGTGCGGTTCGTGATCTTGACCTTTGCACCGGCCTCGCTGAGGTATGCGCACACCGCCCTTGATGCCCCGCCGGCGCCCACCACCAGGACGTCCTTGTCCTTGGCGTCGAAATTGGCCAGCTCGAAGGTCTTGGCCACTCCATAGAGGTCGGTGTTGCTGCCTATGAGCGTCCCTTTGTCGTTGATGATAGTGTTGACCGCGCCGACCTTGATGGCGTTCAGGTCCAGACGGTCGAGGAGCGAGATGACCGATTCCTTGTGGGGAATGGTGACGTTCATGCCCCGCATGTCCAGTTCAAGCATCATTTCGGTGACCGATCCGAGTTCCACCGGTGCCGCGGGGAGCTTGAAGTACATCCCCGGAAGTCGAAGCGCCCGGAAGGCGGCATTGTGCATGGCCGGGGACACGGTATGCTCCAGCGGATGTCCGGTGATCCCGGTGATGACCGCCTTGTTTCCCAGCCATTTCATGGTGGCCAGATCGATCTGTCCCGGCGCAGCTTCCTTGCCCGGCTCGAGGGAAACATAGGTAAGGCTGGCCCCGAAACGGTTGGCACAGACCCGGGTGATGCTGCCCAGCGGGCCCATCCCGATCAATGCGAACTTCCTCTCCGCCAGCGCGTAAAGCTTACCGGCCGCCACCAGCGATGCCACATCGGTGAGCGTTTCGGCCCTGTAGACGACCTTCGGCGTGTCCCCCTTCGACCCGTTGGCGACAAGGCGGTCGACCACGGTCATCAGTCGAGGGCTTGCATCAAAGATATGCGAGGAAACGATGATCCTGATCCCGTCCAGGTCCCGACGGTGAAGCAGCGGGAAATCGTCCTCAAGGTCGATGAAATCGAATGCCCCGTTATAGGCCCTGACCAGGAACCTGAGCTTGTTCTCGTCGCTGCCCTTGTAATTCCCGCCCTGGGCCGCCGATCGCAGTGTCGCGATCTTCGGTATCTGGAACTCCTTGAAGCCGGAGAAGTCCTGAGGGAGCTGGGCAAAATTGTCGAACCTGACCTCTATCAGGTCGGCGCCCAGGCCGACGGCTTTCCGCGAAGCCTCGATGGCATCGTCCAGGCCGGTCTCGATGATCGATACGCAGTTTTGCATCATCTCTCCGTTATGGTCTCTTTGATGGCATGTCCGAAATGCCTTCCTCCCTGTTCCAGGCGCACAAATACCTCGTTGCCGGTCTTCAACTCAGAGATCGATACCGGTCCGGTCGGCGTGCACAGGCGGATGGTCTCCGCGTTCTGAAGGATGGTGGTGAACCTCTTACCCTCGGTCTCGACCTCGACCAACAGAAGGGGACGGACCTCGATCTTCGAGCGGCCGACGACCACCGACCGGCTGTTGCCCTCCGTGTCGACTGCCATCACCTCCTCTCCGCTGTTCACCTCTGAAAGGTACTTGGTCTTGCCGTCGGATGTCAACACGTAAGCGTGCACCGCCCCGGCGTTGACCCGGAAGGGCCTGGCGGCCACGTACTCGCTCTCCATGGCCTCCGATTGTATCAGGAAAAGGCAGTTGGACTGCGAGCCGACCAGCATGCCCTCGCCGATCCGCAGGAGCGAACAGGTGTCCAGGCAGACCCGGTCCCCGACGTTCACAGGCACGATCCTGGTGACCTTGACCGCGCTCAACGCGATCTTCGGCCGCTCTCCCTGGGTCAGTTCTTTGAAGTCCTTGATCGCCGAGGCGTCCTTGGGCTCGATGACTATGCCGTCCACGCCCACTTCCAGGGTCTTTGAGAACACCAACGCCTCTTCCGGCGTGGCTGCCCCGGCCAGGATCCTGGTCTTGGACCTCTGGAACTCCGCTATCAGGTTTTCCAGCGGGATGATCTTCCAATCGTTGGCGGCGATCAGCACGTTGGCCACCTTTCCCTTGAAGGCCGAGGCCTTGGCCAGATCCTCCGGGCGGTCGATGGTCACGATGGCTCCGATCCTTTCGCCCTCAAGGAACAGGTCACTGCCGTTGACCTCGATGGCCTCGAAGCGGCCCAGGCGCTTTAGCTCCTTATCCTCCGCTTTGATCATTATATTGGAATATCCAGACTCGAGCGCGGTGGAGACTACCTTCTTCCTCTCCTCATATGAGCCGAGGTGGTCGGACCTGACCCAAACGGTTTTTCCCTTTTCGCTCATCAGGAATCACTTCAACAGCTTGATGGCTTCCTCTACTTCCAGATCCTCGATGACGATGGCGGAGATCGCCTTGGTGATCCCGGTAACGTTGCGGTGCTGGAAGATGTTCCTTCCTATCGAGACGCCCTTGCCCCCCGCGTCCACCGAATCGCGCACCATCTGGAGCAACTTCTCGTCGGAGTCGATCTTGGGGCCGCCTGCTATGACGACCGGTGCCAGTGCACCCCTTACCAGCTCGCGGAAGGAATCGATGTCCCCGGTGTAATTGGTCTTGACGATGTCGGCTCCCATTTCTGCTGCGGCGCGCGCGCAGAGCTTGAGCTTATCGATGTCGTATGCGTCGGCGGCATCCTTGCCCCTGGGGTAGATCATGCAGAGCAACGGGACGCCCCACTCGGTGCAGCTGCGGCTCACTTGGCCGAAATCGGACAGCATCTGGTCATCCCAGTCATTGCCCAGGTTTACATGGATCGAGCACGCGTCCGCACCCATCTTAAGCGTCTCCTCGACGGTCGTGACGAGCACTTTCTTGTTCGGGTTGGGACTGAGGTTCGTGCTCGCCGACAAGTGAACGATGAGCCCGATGTCTCGCCCAAAGGACCGGTGGCTATACGGGGGAATGCCCTTGTGCAGCACAATGGCTGTCGCTCCTCCCTGAGACACCTTATCTATCGTGGACTTCATGTCCAGCAGTCCTTCCATGGGTCCCATCGATATGCCGTGGTCCAACGGGACGATTACGGCGCGGCCAGTCGACCGGTCCATGATGCGCTCCATCCTTACGCTCTTGCCAAGCACAATATCACCCTTTTCCGTGTCAACATCTAGCATGCTTATGTAAGTTTCGCCATTTGCGATGGTTCGAACTGTACCTCATGCCACAAACCATCTCTGGTTGATATCGCACGGATTCGCTTGACTATTGGTTCTTACTTGCTTAATCATTTCCACTATAGTCCCAATGTTCAAAGAGGTCCAATGATAACCAATATCATACAGCAGCTCGATGTCCTGAACATATGTGGAAGCAGATCGCGAACTACTTCGGCCGTTATCCTTCTCAGGCCAAGGTGGCAAAACTGCTCTTGGAGAACGGTATGAGGGTGAGCGGGGGTCGTATCTACAGCGGCGATGTGGAGGTGGCGGACGTTGCACTGGGCCGGGCCGCCGGGGTCGATCGAAGGATCGTCCGCTCCGCCATCGAAACGATAGAGTCCAGCCCGGAACTGGCGAAGGTGTTCGCGGCATTGAGGCCGACACTGCTCCTCAGGGACGTGGCGCCGGTCATGGGGTGGTCTGCCATCGAGATCATCCCCAGCAATGCCAACGCCACCGGCATCGTCGCCGACGTCACCACGGTCATCTCCAACGCCGGCATCAGCATCAGGCAGGTATTGGTGGGTGATCCGGACCTCAGTGTCGAACCTAAGCTGTACGTCATCACGCAGAGCCCGGTCCCCGCCGAACTGATCCCCAGTCTCAAGGCCTGCCGGGGTGTCAGGTCCATCGTGATCTATTGATGGCCATGGCCAACTCTAAAAAGGATTCGCCTGCCCCGTACATCGGTGTTGCGGTCGCTGTGCTCAGTGTATCCTTCGCCTCGATATTCATTCGCTGGAGCGATGCCCCTCCGGTAGTGATCGCGGCATACCGGATGCTTTTCGCGTCCTTGATGCTGCTCCCTTTCGCCGTGGTCCATAGGGAGGCGCAGTTCAAGCTAATGGACAGGAAGACGATATCGTGGCTCTTGGTGATCGGGCTGATCCTGGCGATGCACTTCGCTACCTGGATCACATCCTTGGGAATGACGTCGGTGGCGAGCTCCACTATCCTGGTGACAGCTCATCCGCTTCTTGTCGGGGCAGTGTCCATCCTCCTGTTCAAGGAGTCGGGAAAATGGACCGCGATCGGAGTGACCGTGGGATTTTCCGGGGTGGTATTCATCTCTTTATTTTCGCTGCAGGACGGATCATGGGACGGTAATCTTCTGGCACTGATCGGCGGTGTGTTCGCCGGCGTTTATATCCTGGCCGGTCGGGTCCTGCGCAGGAGGGTGAACCTGATCGCCTACGCTTTCATCATTTATCTTTCTGCAGCGGCCTTCCTTTTCTTGGCCTGCCTGGTCCTTTCCCAACCTATCTGGCCCTACCCTGTGGAGGAGTTCGTCCTGTTCCTTCTGCTGGCCGGGGTGTCGACGATCCTGGGTCATACGGTCTATAATTGGTCGCTGAAGTATGTCACCGCCCCGCTGGTCAGCGCCTCGCTGCTCGGCGAACCGATCCTCGCTTCGGTCCTGGCGGTCTTCATACTGGCCGAACTGCCCTCACCTTATATCTTCATCGGAGGGGGGCTTATCCTTATCGGCGTCCTGTTCGTTCTCTACGATGAGCGCTCAAACAAAGGGAGAGCCAGAGAAGGCAAGGAACCGCTTGGATAGAGAAGCCTGAGCCTCAGGGTTTCCATCGATGCACGCTGTTTCAGGCATTATGGTAGGAGGCGATGTCCCTGACCGACAGGTCTCCCTGCCTTCCTCTCCTGATCGCCCCGACGGTCGCCCTGGCCGCCTGCATGGTCGTCAGGAACGGGATCTCCAGCTCGACCGCCAAACGCCTCATCATGTATCCGTCCCTTATCGATCCGGAGGCATAGGAGGGCGTGTTGATGATCAGGTTGATCTCGCCGGACCTCATGATTCCAAGCGCATCCGGGGCCACGTTGTCCTTGACCTTGTACACAGTGGTCACCGCCAGGCCTTTGTTCCTGAGGAAGGTGGAAGTGCCCTTGGTTGCGTATATGGAGAATCCCATGGCTGCCAGTTCGCGGGCGATCGGCAATGCCGCTTCCTTGTCCGGGTCGCTGACGGTGATATAGACCCCTCCCTTCGTCGGCAGCTTGTTCCCGGCCGACAGGAGCGCCTTGTACATAGCCGAATCCAGGTCGGTGTCTATACCCATGACCTCGCCGGTGCTCTTCATCTCCGGTCCCAGGATGCTGTCGACCCCGGGCAACTTCAGGAATGGGAAGACCGATGCCTTGACCGCCACATTCCTGAACTCAGCAACACCGACGAGGCCCAATTCCTTCAGGGTCCTTCCCAGCATGACCTTCGTGGCGATCTTCGCCAAAGGGATCCCGATCGCCTTGGACACGAACGGCACGGTGCGTGAGGCCCGGGGATTCGCCTCGATCATGAACACCTCGTTCTCCTTGACCGCCAGCTGCAGGTTCATCAGCCCCTTGACCTGCAGTGCCATGGCTACGTCGGTGGTGATCTGGATGATCCTGTCCAGCACATAGGAGGGAATGGTCTGGGTAGGCAGCATCATGGTCGCGTCACCGCTGTGGACGCCTGCTTCCTCGATATGCTCCATTATCCCGCCGATGTAGACATCGGTTCCGTCGGCTACCACGTCCACGTCGATCTCGATCGCGTGCGATAGGTATTTGTCGATCAGGACAGGGTGTGACCGGGAGACCTTCACCGCGGTGGCGACATAGGTCCTCAGTTCATCCTCGGAATAGATGATCTCCATGCCCCTTCCGCCGAGCACGTATGACGGACGCAGTAGCACCGGATAGCCAATGCGGTTCGCAACGTCGCGCACCTCTTCGAAGGAGAAGCCGGTTCCAGACTCGGGCTGTTTTATGTCCAGCTGGCGCATCAGTGCGGTCCAGCGCTTCCGGTCCTCGGCCATATCGATCATGTCCGGACAGGTACCCAGGATCTTCGCCTTCTTGCCCTCCAACGCCTTCTCCAGCGGGATCGCCAGGTTGACCGAGGTCTGGCCTCCGAACTGGACGACCACACCGTCCGCGTCCTCCTTCTCGATGACGTTGACCACGTCCTCCAGGGTCAGCGGTTCGAAGTACAGGCGATCGGAGATGTCGTAGTCGGTGGAGACCGTCTCCGGGTTATTATTGATGACGATGGCCTCGACGTTCTCCTCCTGACAGGCCATGACCCCGTGGACGCAGCAGTAGTCGAACTCGATGCCCTGACCGATGCGTATTGGTCCTGCGCCGACGATAATGACCTTCTTCCTGGTCGAACGCTTCCCTTCCGACTCTGACTCATAGGTCGAATAGTAGTAAGGTGTGGCCGCCTCGAACTCGGCCGCGCAGGTGTCGACCATCTTGTAGGTGGGGGTTACCCCGTACTTCTTGCCCATCTCGGCCACTCTGTCGATCGAGACCTTGGTGTGGGCGGCTATGCTCTCGTCCGGATATCCCATCCTCTTTGCCGTGCGGAGCAGTTCCTGGGTCAATCCTTCCTTCTTGAGCCTGGCCTCGACGTCCACCAGGTTCTTCACCTTACGGACGAAGAACTCATCCCAGGCGGTGAGGTTGGCGATGCGTTCGATGCTCATTCCACGACGGATCGCTTCGGCGATCGCGAACAGGCGGAGGTCGGTCGCTACGGTCAGCTCCTGCTCGATCTTCTTGTCGGTCCAGTTGGGTTCGGGTTCCAGGTCGATCCGGTCCGTTTCCAGGGAACGGATGGCCTTCATGATGCCTTCCTCGACGCTGCGGCCGATGGCCATGACCTCTCCGGTGCTCTTCATCTGGGTGCCGAGCGTCCGGTCTACGGTCCTGAACTTGTCGAAGGGCCAGCGGGGGATCTTGATGACGCAATAGTCTATCGTCGGCTCGAAGGCCGCGTAAGTCTTGCCGGTGATCTTGTTCGGGATCTCGTCCAGCGTCTTTCCGATGGCGATCTTGGCCGCCACCCGCGCGATCGGATAGCCGGTGGCCTTGGACGCCAAGGCCGACGAGCGGGATACCCTCGGGTTCACTTCGATGACCCGGTAGTCCTTCGTTGATGGGTCGAAGGCGAACTGGACGTTGCAGCCCCCTTCGATGCCCAATGCCCGTATGATCTTGATGGCGGCGGTACGCATGCGGTGGTGGTCGACGTCGTTCAGCGTCTGAACCGGGGCGATGACTATCGACTCGCCGGTATGGATGCCCATCGCATCCAGGTTCTCCATGGAGCAGATGATGACGCAGTTGTCGTTCTTGTCCCGCATCACCTCGTATTCGAGCTCCTTCCAGCCGATGACGCTCTCCTCGATCAGTACCTGTTTGATACGTGAGTAGGCCAATCCGCGACCGACGATCGGACCCAGCTCCTCGTCGTTATGGGCTATGCCGCCGCCGGTCCCGCCCAAGGTATAGGCCGGACGGATGAGCACTGGGTAGCGGCCGATGTACTTGACCGCCTCCCGCGCCTCCTCCAGCGTGTGGCAGGTCTTGCTGCGGGGAACCGGCTCTCCGATGCCGATCATGGTCCCCTTGAACAGTTCCCGGTCCTCGGATAGGGCGATGGCCCTCGGCTGCGTACCGTATAGACGGCAGTTCAGCCGGTCCAGATAGCCCTTCTCGGCTAGCTCCGAGCACAGGTTCAGGGCAGTCTGTCCGCCCATGCCAGAGAGGACGCCTTCCACCTTCTCCTTCTCGATGATCTTGGCGATCGTCTCCACCGTCAGCGGCTCTATGTAGACGATGTCGGCCATCTCCAGGTCGGTCTGGATCGTAGCCGGGTTGGAATTGACCAGGACCGTCTCGTACCCTTCCTCCCGCAGGGAGCGGCATGCCTGGGAACCAGAGAAATCGAACTCGGCTGCCTGACCGATGACGATGGGACCCGAGCCTATGACCATAAGCTTGCCCTTCTTGCCTTCGGTCATTTTTTGACCTCCATCATCGTGCCGAACTCGTCGAAAAGGAATCCGGTATCCCTCGGTCCCGGGCAGGCCTCTGGATGGTACTGGGCGGAGAATATCGGAAGTTCCGTATGCTTCATCCCCTCGACCGTCCCGTCGTTCACATTGGTCTGTTCGACCACCAGGCCGCTGCCGTCGATCGATTCCGGGTCGACGGCGTAGCCGTGGTTCTGGGATGTGATGAAGACCCGGTCACGGTATCTGACGGGCTGGTTCGCCCCACGGTGACCGAACTTCATCTTGTAGGTGGACCCGCCGAAGGCCAGTCCGAGCAGCTGGTTGCCCATGCATATGCCCATGATAGGGTAGTCGTCCTTGATGTCCCGGATGGTCTGGATGGTGGTGTTCTTCAGTTCCGGATGGGACGGGTCTCCCGGTCCGTTGGATATCATAACCCCGTCGATATGGTGATCACGGAAGAACTTCTTCGGAGTGTCGTAGGGAAGCTGGTAGACATTGAACCGCTTGTGCAGCTCCCGAACGATGTTGGCCTTGACGCCGCAATCGAACAGGGCGACGGTCTTGGTCGCCCTTTCGTTCTTGTGAAGGATGACCTCTTTTGTGCTGGCCATGCCCACGAGATTGTCGTCGGAAGGGTAGGCCATGGTACGGAGCTTCCTGACCACCTCCTCGGGGTCCTCGTCGAACACGATGGCACCGCGAAGAGTCCCCCTTTCCCTGATCTTTATTATGATCGACCTGGTGTCCAGGTCTGAAATGCCCGGAACGTTCTCCTGCTTCAAGTACGAGCCCAGGGTCCTTCCGCCGTACATGTCGGAAGGTTCGGTGCAGTTCTGCCGGACCACGAACCCGCGGACCTGGACCTTTCCTGATTCCACGTCCTCGGAATTGACACCGTAGTTCCCGATCAGGGGGTATGACATGATCAGGATCTGCCCCATATAGGAAGGATCGGTCAAACTCTCCTGATAACCGGTCATGCCGGTGTTGAAAACGACCTCGCCAAAAGCGGTCTTACCGGAACCAAAACCAGTGCCTTCCATTACCGTTCCATCTTCGAGTACAAGGAAGCACTTTGCCATTAAGATTCGATGGTATAGTTAGGGTGTACTTAACTTTTGTTGAGCCAACCTCTACATATGGCAGAGGGCTTTGTCCATCATTGGACAATGTTTATTCAATGGCCATACATGAATAACTCTTAACCCTCCAAATCACTCCACTGTTTTGTTCCGCGATCTCAGAACAATATCGTCAATCTTGTTCGATAGTTCGTAGGAATCTCTACCCGATTTGGGAATTGGGGCTTGGAGCATTCTTGGAATATTCTCTGTCCATGGAATAATATAATATACTTCACCGATAATACAATATTCATCAATTGGTGAAAATAGCAAAAATAGTGAAAATTATGGAAGAATTAGATTTCAAGGATGCCGTAGACAAGTTGTTGTCCAAAATTGGGAAAATAAGATGGGATGGCGAAGGTGTCAGCGACGACGGGGAGGTTCAGGCAGATTCGATCGTCAAAATAACAATGGGCAAGAAAGAACGAAAACTATTTCTGGAATTCAAATCGAATGGAGAGCCAAGAACAATCGCGGAATTTATCGGTAGGTTAAGCACCACTTCCATAAATGATTACTATCCAATTCTAGTCGCCCCATACATTACCGATAGGGGAAGAGCATTATGCGAAAAATCCAACATTGGCTGCATGGACCTCTCAGGGAACGCGTATTTGAAATTCGACAATGTTTTTGTCAATTTATGGGGGAACGAGAACCAACACAAAACCCAAAGAAAACTGAAAAGCCTGTTATCTGACAAAAGTTATTGGGTCATAAGGTCCATGCTAACAGATTCGAAAAAGGAGTGGACAATGCAAGAGTTATCGAATGCGTCCTTTGTCAGTCTGGCCCAAGTGTACAAGGTCCTACAAGTTCTCGAAGCGGAGAATTATGTCGACAAAAAGAGGGCGGCTATCAAGCTTACAGACCCTTCGGGTCTCCTCGAATTTGTGGGAAAGAATTATAGGTATAACGATCAAGAAATCGTGGGATATTATTCTCCCTTCAAGGACTACGATCAGCTATTTTCAAAATTGAGACAAATCCAGGGATGCGATTATGCCGTCACACTGGGAGCCGCTGCACAACTGGTTCTGCCGGTAGTGAGATCAAGAGATATTTATCTATATGTAGATAATATTGAACCAATGAAGGACGCTCTTAGACTCGAACCAGTAGAGTTTGGAGGTAATGTCTATCTTATCACTCCCAGGGACATGGGAATATTGAAAAACATTCAAACGATAGAAGGGGTCAAGGTCGTCTCGAATCTGCAATTGTACCTGGACCTTTTTAACTACCCGCAAAGGGGAAGGGAACAAGCCGAAGCTATCAGAGAGAAGATATTGGAGATCTAGACATGTCCCCCAGGTTGTCTGAACAATACGGAGGCGGGGTGACAGACGCGTCTCTGTCTGCTCTATTGGAACTTTCCTTGACCTTAAGATCGTACAGGGATGCTTTGGTGCTCGTTGGCGGGTGGGCACCTTTCTTCCTAATAGATGAGTTCGGCAGGGGTGGATTTGACCATGTTGGATCTATCGATATTGATATTGCCGTCGATCCCGAACTTGTCGAGAATGATGGATATTCAGCCATAGTCGATCTGATACAAGATCGAGGATATTCAATGCGCCATGGATCTGATGGTCAGCCTATCCGGTTCAGTTTTGAAAGGAATATCGTTTCTCGGAGCGATGGTAGGGATTATCTCATATCTGTAGACTTCTTGACATGCAGGTCAGCTGATTCGGGAAGTCATAGGCACCGGAAAGTCCAGTCGACACTTCCAGCAAGAATCGCAAACGGATGCGACATAGCATTTATCCACAATTATTCTAAGGAGATCCGAGGAACATTACCTGACAATGGGACATCCAGTGCAAGCATTCTCATGCTCGATATCGCTGGTTGTATTGGAATGAAGGGGGTCGTTCTTGGCGAGAGATACAAAGAGAAAGACGCCTATGATATTTTTTCAGTGATATCCCAATGTCTCGCAGATCCGAATGAGGTTAGTCTCACAGTCAAACCATTCATAGCTGAGCGTAGCATGGCAGTTGGTATGGATAACATAAGACAAAAGTTTCAATCGATTGAATCCGATGGACCTTCCTGGGTTGGAAATTTCATGTTCAGCTCCGATTTGCTCCAGAAGGAAAGGGCACAGGCAGAAAGCTACGTCCTAGTGAGGCAGTTCTTGAAGGGAATCGACGGTTGAATGACCGACCGATATGGATTGTTTTTCTAGAGATTGCGCCTAGCGAATTGAAGACGAATCTTGGTCATGAATTACAATCTCCTTACCTCAGAATAAGCGATTCTAGAAAGTCTCTAGAAAGTCATTTCATGTATGGATAGACAAGCCATAAAATATGGATGGCTGGATTTGGATATAGTACCACATGGCACGATGCTCCCGTTCGTGCCTCCCCAACGGTATAATAATGCCCGAACCTTCACTTCCATCATATGCGTGTTCTCCATCAGGACCGGTTCAAGGGCGAGATCAAGGTGCAGATCGATGCGCCGGACGATCTTTGGCATCTTTACAACATCATTCAGATAGGCGACGTCCTGATCGCTTCCACCTACCGCCGCGATGAGTCTGCCAAGTCAGATAAGGTCAGAGCGGAGCGATCGGAGAAGAAACGAATGCTACTTGGCATCAAGGTCGAGAAGATGGAGTTCCACGAGTTCGACGTGAGGCTGAGGGTGACCGGTGTGATCGTCGAGGGCGAACAGGACATCGGTTCATATCATACTCTCAACCTGGAGGAGGGTGAGCAGGTCACCATCGTTAAGACGGAATGGAAACCCTCCCAATTGGAGCGGGTCCGCAGATCGGTGGAGGATGCCAAGAAACCCACCATCGTGTTCGTCTCCATGGAGAACGATGAGGCGGTCATCGCGGTGATGAGGCAGGCGGGAATACAACGCGTGGCGGAGATAACCGGTCCCTCCGGCGGCAAGATGTATGAACAGAAGCATTCCAACGAGTATTACATCGAGGTACTGGCGAAGCTCAAACAGGTGGCGGTCGGCGGCGTTCCGGTGGTCCTCCTGGGACCGGGTTTTGCCAAGGAGACGCTGTTGGAACTGGGCAAGGAGAAGGAGCCCGAGATATTCGAAAAGGTCTTCGTCTATCATACCGGCCAGGCTGGCATGACCGGTATCCATGAACTGATGAAACGCGGTCTAGGCAGCGAGGTCCTGAAGGACTCGCGGGTGGCCCAGGAGGTCAACCTGGTCGAGAAGGTGCTGGAGGAGATAGCCAAGGACGGTCCGGTGGCCTACGGCCCAAAGGAGGTTCGCCAGGCGGTCGATGCCGGTGCTGTGGAGACATTGCTGATCGTAGACAATGTGGTCCGCAACAAGGACTATGAGAGGATGATGAAGTCGGTCGAGGACCAAAGGGGAACGGTCATCGTCGTATCAGAGCTGCACGAGGGGGGCAAGAAGCTCGATTCCATCGGTGGCATGGCCGCGCTTCTTAGGTTCAAGACCGCTACGGCATACACCTAGACATTTGTCGTAGTTGTTCCGATGGACGGTGCCAGAGCTCTCCCAGGAATCAAAGAAGGGCAGCCAATCGAACACAGAAACGACTCGCATCTCCGAAAATCTTTAGTATGCCCCTTTTTATGGAGATAGGTCCTAGGTCCGCATGACAGCTGGAATCACATCGACATACTGTCCCCCACGGGACTGCCCAAGGATGCTATTGTCGGTGATGGGGCGTTCTGAACTTATATCAGACGAACGGTGGGGCGCTCGTTCAAGCCGTGGTCATGCCCGTAGCCGGCCGGAAAGGCCGCTTCGCCAGATCAGGTCCAGGTAGGAAGGGAAATCGATGAAGAACAGGGACGAGGTACTTGCCAAATTGAACCAGCATCAACTTGTGATCTGCGACACCACCTTGAGAGATGGAGAGCAGGCCGCTGGAATAGTCTTCGCCAACCTGGAAAAGATGCGTATAGCAAAGCTACTGGACGAGATCGGGGTGCAGCAGATAGAGGCAGGTATACCAGCCATGGGAGGGGATGAGAAGACCGCGGTCAAGAACATCGCGCACCTCGGGCTCGGCGCTTCCGTATTGGGATGGAACCGGGCCAACCCGGCGGACATCGCCCATTCCATCGATTGCGATGTCGACTCCGTCGCCATATCGATGTCATCATCCGATATCCACATCGAGCATAAGCTCATGAAGACCCGCGAATGGGTCATCGAGAAGCTGGTGGAATCGATAGAGTACGCCAAGGCGCACGGTCTGTACATATCGGCCAATGCCGAGGACGCGTCCCGCGCTGACAAGGACTTCATTGTCACATTCGCCAAAGCCGCCAAGGAGGCGGGGGCGGACCGTTTCCGATACTGCGACACGCTAGGAATCCTCGAACCGCGCCGCACCTACGATGAGATAAAGAGGATCATCGAAGAGGCCAAGATCGATGTGGAGATGCATACCCACAACGATTTCGGCATGGCCACCGCGAACGCGCTTGCAGGCGTTCAGGCGGGGGCGAAAGTGGTCTCGACCACCGTCCTGGGCATAGGTGAACGTACCGGCAACACCCCCATGGAGGAGATCGCCATGGTCGGCAAGCACATCCTGAAGATGGACACCAACTTCGACACATCCCGGTTCGTGGAGGTCTCGGAATACGTTGCCAGGGCGGCCGGAAGGGACATACCGGCCTGGAAACCTATCGTGGGCGGTAACTGTTTTGCGCACGAGGCGGGCATCCATACCGACGGTGTCATCAAATACTTCTCAAACTACGAGCCGTACACGCCGGAAGAGGTCGGGCTTACGCGTAAGATCATCATCGGCAAGCACTCCGGACGGCACACCCTGAAGCAGGTGTTGGCGAAGCGGGGATACGAGATCGACGATGATGTCGCCGGCATCCTGCTGGAGCACGTCCGGGCCAACTCGGTGTCGCTGAAGCGCAGCCTGACCGAGAACGAGCTGGTCTACATCTATCTGGACTATCGGGCTGGCGTACCGGACAACCATGTTGAGTGAAGATTCAAGGAGCGGTTAAAATGGGCACAATGTCAGAGGAAATACTTTCAGCGCATGTGGGCAAGAAGGTCAAGGCCGGCGATATCGTTGTGGCCCCTGTGGACTTCATGATGTCCCAGGATGGTACGACCGGGCTCACGATCAAGGCGTTCAACGATATGGGCGGGAAGAAGATACTGGACCCATCAAGGTACGCCATAGTGATCGATCACAACGCCCCGTCCCCATTGGAAGGGGTGTCCAACATTCACAAGCAGATGAGGGAGTTCGCCTCGAAGTATGGCGCCAAGCTGTACGATGTCGGGGATGGGGTCTGTCATGTCCTTGTCCCGGAATCGGGAAGGGCTCTGCCAGGTACTATCATCATCGGCGCTGACTCGCACACCTGCACCTATGGGGCGTTGAACTCTTTCGCCACCGGCGTCGGCAGCACCGACATGGCGGCGGCGCTGATCAGCGGCAAGATGTGGTTCAAGGTGCCGGAAACGATCAAACTGGTCTATAACGGCAGGCTGCAGAAGGGCGTGTACTCGAAGGACGTCGCCCTGCACATGGTCGGTACTCTCACCGCTAACGGCGCCACATACAAGGCGCTCGAGCTCTACGGAGACATAATCGATAACATGTCCGTCGAGGCCAGGATGACCATATCCAACCTCGCCGTTGAGACCGGCGCCAAGGTCGGACTGATGCGCTGCGACAAGAAGACCGATGCCTACCTGAAGGGACGGGCCCAGGCAAAGTATGCGCCGACAATGGCGACGGACGATGCCAGGTATGAGCGCGTGGTCGAGGAGGACCTCTCCGACATGCCGCCGCAGATCGCCTGCCCGCCGGACGTGGACAACGTGGTCCCGATCCAGAAGGTGGAAGGCCTGAAACTGGACCAGATCTTCATCGGTACCTGCACCAACGGCAGGAGCGAGGACCTGGAGATCGCCGCCAAGATCCTTGACGGAAAGCAGGTTTCCAAGAGCCTCAGGCTGCTGGTCGCCCCGGCCTCCAGGGAGATCTACCTGAACGCATTGCACGACGGGACCGTGGAGAAGCTGGTCAAGGCCGGTGCCGTCATGATGACCCCGTCCTGCGGACCATGTGTCGGAACATGCAACGGTATCCCCTCGGACGCGGAGAACGTGCTGTCGACCGCGAACCGCAACTTCAAGGGTCGCATGGGCAACGTCAAGGCGGACATATACCTGGCATCGCCGGCAACCGCCGCATACTCGGCGATCAAGGGATGCATCGCCGACCCCAGGGAGGTGCTGTGATGGAAGAGATGAAAGGCAAGGCCCACGTCTTCGGCAAGAACATCAATACCGACTACATCATCGCCGGCAAGTACAAGTTCAAGAGCCTGGACATGAAGGACCTGTCCACCCATCTGATGGAGGACCTGCGCCCTGGATTCTACAAGGAGATCGAAAAGGGCGACTTCATCGTGGCCGCGGAGAACTTCGGCATGGGCTCCAGCCGTGAACAGGCCCCGTTGGTCATTCAGGCGGCCGGATGCTCGGCGGTCATCGCCAAGTCGTTCGCCAGGATATTCTACAGGAACTGCATCAACGTCGGACTGCCGTTGATCGAATGCGACACCAGCGGGATCGAGGAGGGCGATGTCCTCAGGGTCGACCTGGAGAAGGGAGTCGTTCTGAACATCACCAAGGGCAAGGAGGTCAAGACCACCCCGCTGCCGAAGGTCATGCTCAAGATCCTGAGCGAAGGCGGCCTGGCCGAGCACTTCAAGAAGTACGGCGGGTTCAACCTGGACTAAACGTTTTATCGGGTTCGGGAGGACGGCACCATGTCTTGGGCTGCCTCCGACCCTTCCATTTTTCCAACCTGGAAGATCATCGCGAAGAAAACGGTGAACAACGATATGAAGCTCATGGCCATTGCCATCGAGAAGCCATCGTTCTGGCCTCCCAGTACATAGGCGAATCCGCCAGCCAGGGCTATCAGGACGAAGACGCCGGAAAGAGCGGATTGGATGTTGAGCCATCGGACCCTCGTCCTCGGGATGAGGTAGGCGATATACGATCCGACAACCAAGATGGCGATCCCGTTGATAATGTGGGCCAAGAGGACCACTCCTTCACCATACCCAAAGAAATCGAAAGGGGTGAGGGTCGGAATAGGGATGAACAGGTTCATCGACATGCCCAACCAGAACTGTAGATAGAGCAGGATACCTTCCACGACGATGAGCCCCCTCAGGTCTTTTTCGTCCATCTGATGGCTCGGTTGGTATCAACGAATAAATATAGTCTACTGCCCCTCGATCGCTCCGATCGGTATTCACCCATTCCGATTCGATTCCAATCTTTTCGAATGCATATCCAAGCATTGGATTTTACCAGACATGATAGGATAATCCAATCCACTCAGTATCCCAGAGAAATTATCTAGCCAATGATCCATTTCATTGTCCGGTGGTCTAGCGGTGTCGAAGAAAACAATCCTCTTCATATGTACCCATAACTCCGCCCGATCCCAAATGGCTGAAGGCTACGTGAACACGTTCCTGTCAGAAGCATATCTCGCAAAGAGCGCCGGCACGAAACCTTCGGTAGTCAACCCCTATGCCATTCAGGTGATGAAGGAGATAGGGGTGGATATTTCTGCTAGTCGTTCAAAGAACCTCAGCGAATTCAGGGGCGAGGAGTTCGATTATGTGGTCACCGTCTGCAGCGACGCTGAGGATATCTGCCCATTTTTCCTCGGGAAGGAACACATCCATCATGGTTTCAAGGACCCTTCCGCACTAGATGGAAACGAAGAAAAGATCACCGCGGGATTCAGAGAAAGCAGGGACGAGATCATCAGGTGGATCAGAAAGGAGTTCAAAGGATGAAAATAAATTCATTTGGGACTGTGATGGCCAGTCGATGTTGAGGACAAATCGCATCCCGCCGAAGAGCGTGATATCTCCGTTGAAGATTTTCTCCCAGACCTCAAAGACTGATCCTCATGGATGAGCGATTCTGCTCCGTCGGGCTTTCGTTGAGAGGATATCTGATCATTCTTTTCATTGAGACAACGAATTTTGTCCTTCGGCACATACATTTCCAGACGAATACCCTCCCCTGGGAAGCCAGTTTCCTTGATATCGATGTTTGTGATCTTGAAGATCGATTTGATCAGGAACATACCCAGACCGGTGTTGTTGCCGAATCCTCTGAGGAAGATCCGGTCCTTGTCCTCAAGCGGAATGCCGACCCCATTGTCCGAATAGATCAGGGTCAAACCGTCCCCATCCCGCTCCGCCGAAAGCCTTATCTCGGTCACCTTCTGGCCGTATCGTAGGGAGTTTTCCATCATGTTGAAAAAGGCCTTGACCAGCATTGGATCGGATTTGATCTCCATTCTGGGTAAAGTGCATTCTATCCTTACGTCCTGCAAATCGAGCATGCTCGAGGCCAGGGAGAACGAATGCGAGACATCGAGCCAGACCGGGCGTGTCTTGCCGGTACGTTGATAGTTCCGAGTGAAATCTATGTGTTTCCTGACAGAATTTGCTGCGGTCTCGATGCGGCGGAGGTACTTGTCTTTGGCCTCAGGTTTTGGATCGTTCCGAAGCAGTTCGACATTTCCGCTCAATATCGAGAGCTGGTTCATCGTATCATGCCAAGTGACGCTCTCCAGGATCTCCAGCCTATGGTTTGCTTCTTCAAGGGCACCTTCCATCTCCTTCTCCCTTGTAACATCTCGGTCCACTCCCCTATAACCGACGATCTTCTCTCTTTTGTCAAGCACCGGAACCACGCTGGATTCAATGTATCTTGAGGATCCATCGCGGTGCATTCTTATGTTCTCAAACTGCCGAAGACCGCCCTCAGAACTCAGTCCTTCCATGACCGATCTTTTGACTTTGGCCCTATCATCGCGAGGTATGAAATCAGTAACGCGTTTTCCGATCATCTCGCTGGGCTGATATCCGATGACATCGAAGACCTGAGGACTGCAGTAGGTGTATGTACCCTTAGCGTCCATCTCCCATCTCCAGTCCCCTATCACCTCCACCAGGGCTCGGAATTTCTCGATGCTCTCACCCAGTTTTGCCTCTGCTTCCCTTCTGTCTATTGCCCTGATAATGTGATGGGTCAATTCAGCAAACTGGGCACCAGGTTCACCGCCTTTTTGAATGTAGTAATCGGCACCGGAGTTTAGGGCCTCGATAGCGATCTCCTCCCTACCTCTGCCAGTGAACAGTATGAATGGAATGTTGTTGGGTAATGCCCTCAAGTGTTTGAGCAATTGGATACCGTCTAGGTCAGGCATCTGATAGTCGGATACCAGGGCATCGTAGTGCGTCTTCTCCATCTTCTGCAGCGCTTCTGCGGCAGAATATGCTACATCGACCTCGAATCCGTTTGTGCTGAGGAATTCCTGAGTCACGTCCAAAAGCATCGGATCATCGTCTGTACAAAGAATCCTCATCGGTCCCAAAACTATCTGACTAATTTGATATATATTTGAGCTATTCGAGGAGATGTTTCCATGTTTTGTTGAGAACATGTATTCACCCTCACAGATTTAATCCCTGTGGCAGACGAACCTCAGATAGGGCAGGAAATGGATCCTCTTTTTCTTGACCCAGTCACCGATCCGATA